>JBEPYC010000064.1:0-4547 GCA_041641555.1 Chitinivibrionales bacterium
GAATTCTCCCGGCATTGTGAACGTCTGGAGAGTTTTTGGTGGATACACAGAGCATACCCAGGGCGCATCAGCACATCCTTCTATAAGGATAGATCTGCGCCGAAGGAATGGCAACCATGAAGACCACCATCACCACAAATCTCTTTTTTGCATAAGCATAGTATATATGTAAGATATTATTATTCAACATTTTACATCTTTTCCTGCATTTAATTTGCTTACTTCTGATAAGCACAAATTACCCAGCACTGTTTACATCTTTCCTAAAATCGAGTATACTATTCACAGAGCGTGACTTCAGGCACCCTTCCCCGGGGAAAGAAGGTGGCGAAAGATCTAAAACACGGAGGTATAGCCTCCAAGCCAGAAACCTGTAGATCGAGGAGGAAAGTATGCTGAGAAGAACAATGTATTACGTAGTGTCGGTCGTGGTCGCATTAGGTGTCTCCCACTGTTCAAACCTGTCCCCGACCAGTTCAGGTGCAAGTGGAACCGGCAATCAGGCGAAAAGCTTCGCAAATCTGGACGAAGAAGTTCTCATAGACCTTCCCAGCTCAGTAGCGATATCACGAAACGGGATGGCCAAGCAAAGCGGGAGATACGATGCCACGCCTTCGGATGCGATTGCGATTTACGATGGTATACGGCGGTGGGTTGGACTTGCCGATGAGCTTGTCAACAATGGTGAGTTTGGCGTGCGGGCGATGATCCTCTTCTGGCGCGATACGCTCAATTGGAAATATGTGGAAGAGGCGGGTGAGGTAACCGGCACCGAAGGTAACTACCAGTGGACCGCTTCGTATTCAGAGGAGAGTACGCACGCATACCGGCTGGTTATTCGGGCGCTTTCGGAGGTACCCAAACCCGTTGCGCTCGAGATCAATTTCAACGGCGATTTCCAAAGCCCTGCTGGTGATGTCTATTATAATGTCGAGCTTCTGGATCCCGCATCCATCCGCGGCGGAGAACTGATGGTTACATTCGAAAAAACCACATCGATGCGGAGTATCGATATTTTGATGACCACAAAAAGTCCCGGTTCGAATAGCGAAGAATTTCAAAAGGGGAAGCTCTCACTTCGGGAGAAAGATGGGATCGTGCACCTTTCCGGGAGCAGCTATCATCCGAATATCGACAGCGTCCTACCCGGCGTAACCGGACACTGCTACACCTTTACCGGGGTAGTCGATACTCTGGCCAACCAGGCCATTGTCAACCTGGGGCTCCCCCCTGCTGATCATTCAGGCACCGACGACCTTTTCACCACCTACGGATTATCGGAAATGTTTTCACAGTCGATTCTTCTCCAGGAGATTCCCAGACTCGACGATTCTCTAAAAATGGTGGTGGCGACTTCATACAAGGATTCCATGACTGTCGAGGAGATTATCGGAAAGGTTGTTCTTTCGGGATCGACCGATTTTCTCCGCGATGCATCTGAAATAGAATCTATGACAGTCGATCAGTACACGTATTTCCTTGAGCTGAACCAGTCGATTTCCGATCCTGAGGCACGGGCGGATATTTCCGCGCTACTATGGATCAGTGCATTAGAGCAGCCAGTCTATTTCAACTCGATTGGCTACGCGGGTAACGGCGAAACGGTGCCTGCAGGATTCAATGCGCTCGCATCGACCACCTGCATTCTCGACCCTCTGGCCCCAAGCTCAATCAAAGACCTGTCGATCGACCGGTAGCCCGGAGCTATCCCGGCGGTGAGCAGTGAAAGCTGCTCACCCCATTCGTATTTTTAAGGCGATACACATTATGGCCAACATATTCGAATATCAGGACTACCGTCGGTATCTGCGCGAAACGTTCGCAGAACTCAAGCAGAGCAGAAGCCATCTGTCGCAGCGTGCGATCCAAATGAAAATGGGGATCACCTCGTCGGGCTTTCTGGCCAATGTGCTTGCCGGCCGAAGCAATCTGACGCTGTCTCAGTGCCGGAAGCTGGCGAAAGTGCTCAAGCTGAACAAGAGCGAGACCGCCTATTTTGAGACCATGGTGCTGTTCAATCAGGCAAAGACAATAGATGATAAGGCCGAGTATTTCCAACGGCTGTTGGCCTATCAGCAGACGAAACTGAAAGTGCTCACCGGTAAGCAGCTCTCGTTATTCTCTCGATGGCACTATGCGGTGATCCGTGAGCTTGCCAATTTTGTAGACGTCCGCGACCATAAAACGTTGGGTCAAATGCTCGATCCGCCGATCTCACCTGCAGAGGCGAAAGAGTCGGTCGCTCAGCTCCTGTCCCTTGGCATACTGAAGGAACTGGCGAACGGACGAATTGTACAAAATGATGAAATAGTGAGCACCGGCAATGAGATCCGGTCATTCGATGTGGTTAATTTCCAGAGTGCCACCCTCGATGTCGCAAAACGGGCGCTTCTGAAGTGCCCCAAGAAGGAGCGGGACATATCCGCTCTGACTTTTACTGTATCAGAAGAGTGTTTCGGGCAGATCAAGGAAGAACTCCGCCAGGTGAGAAAGCGCATACTGAATCTGGTGCAGCGGGATACAAAACCCGAGCGGGTATACCAGTGCAGTCTCAACCTTTTTCCTGTCTCCGGTTCGCAAAGGGAGCAATCATGAATAACTGCAAGCAAAGCGCTGCCTGCCTTTTTACCGGGATGAGTATTCTCCTGGTATTGACTGTGACCACTGCCTGCTCGAACATGATGACGGCGGGAAGCGGAAGCGAAGCCGGGAATGCCGATGCCCTTGTTGCATCCACGGCTTTTATCGACCTGCCCTCCTCGGTTGCCAAGACGCCTTCACCCGCTATGACCAAAAAACACGCGGCGGGGAATTATCCGCCATCCGCGGTGGAGCTCTACGATGGTGTGCGGGAGTATATCGGGCTTGCCGACGCTCTCGTCCATAACCCCGAATTTGGTGTCGTGGCGGTTATTAAAAGGTGGCATAATTCGCTTGACTGGGAAGCCATTCGGAAAGTAAAAAGCTGGAGCCACACCGAGAAGGGACACGTCTTCACCGCTTCGTTTGACCGGGCCCGGTCGTTTGCTTATCAGCTGAAGATTTATCGACAGGGCGTACCCGGGGAGCCTGCGTTTTCACTTGCTTACAACGGTGACCGCCGTTCTCCCGGCGGTAAGGTTTTCATGAACCTCGGTCTGCTGGACACGGCAGCCAACGACCACGCCAGATACTCGGTTACCTTTGGAACAAAGACGACCGGGCGCACACTCGATATTAAAGTGAGTATCGACAGCCTGAAAAGCAGGGACCACGACGCCATAAGGACCCTTCGGTTGATGCTGGAAGAACGTAACGGTCTGATACACATGTCGGGATGCTCCTACCATCCGTTTGTCGACAGCATTCTTCCCGATACGATCGGACACTGCTACGTGTTTACCGGAACGGCGGATACAGCGCAGAATCGCTCGATGATTCATCTCGGGCTTCCGCCCGCCTCCTATGCTCACAACGATTCGACACTGTTTACCACGTACGGACTTGCCCAGATGTTTACGCGCGCACTGTTTTCCTCCCGAATACCGCACGTTGACGATACACTCAAGAGTATCATCGTGACCTCATATAGCGATTCCATGACCATTGACCAGATTCTTTCCAGAGTGGATTCGACTGGTGCCACTGATTTTCTGTACCCACCCGACAGTATCGAGACAATGACAATAGAGGACTTCGACCTGTTTCTGAAGCTGAATGCATCGGTTTCCGACAGTACGAGCCGTGCGGAGTTTGCCGCTCTTCTGTGGGTTCTACGTCTCGACCAGCCGGTCTATTTTAGCTCCGATGGCTATGCCGGTAATGGCATGCCGGCCCCCAAGGCGTTCTGGTACCTCGAGCGAGCGCCCGAAGTCCTGGAGCCACTGGTACCCCGCGAGGTGCGGGACATGGTGGTCGAGTGAACTAAACAAAGGGGAAGCATTCTGGACACAACGACTCTGACGACCATTTACACCCGGTACCACCTCCTGACCGACTACTGCGACACGTTTTTTCAGGCGGCTGCAAAGGCATTCCCCGAAGATATGCCGTGCCATCGTGGATGTTCGGAGTGCTGTCTACTGGAATCGGTGTGTGCTCTGGAAGCTTCGGTCATACACTGCACTCTCGGCAAGAAAACCACCAGCAGCCACGGTTTGACCAAAAACGAACGCTGCGTGTTTTTGACCTCTTGCGGAGACTGCGGGATCTACGATTTTCGGCCACTGATCTGCCGTTCACACGGCCTGGCAATGAAACGGTACGAGGCTGACGGCTCAGAGACGGTACATCACTGCAGCCTGGCATTTAGCAACACTCCGCGAGACGCTATTCCAGCGGCCCTGATACTCGACGAAAACCTCATAACGCAGAATCTCATGCGCCTCAATCTGGCGTTCTGCATGAGCATCGATCGCACGGATCTGGGAGACCGGCGGTTCCTGTTAGAAGATATTTCCCCGGGACTGCTTCCCCCGGAGCTTTTGCAGGCATCAATGGTGAAATAGCCGCACACCGCTGAATGCCATCGCCATTCCGTATTCGTCGCATGTCTGTATGACGACATC
>JBEPYC010000064.1:4557-13850 GCA_041641555.1 Chitinivibrionales bacterium
GCCGCCCGGCTCGACAATAAACGACACCCCGCTTCGCGCCGCCCGATCGATACTGTCGCGAAATGGAAAAAACGCATCCGAAGCAAGTGCGACGTTCTCGAAAGAATCGAGCCATTCACGTTTCTCTTTGCGCGTAAGCCGGACAGGCACTTCGGTAAACGATTGCTCCCAGGCTTTCTGCTCAGGCTCGGAAAGGTCTTCGGCGAGAAAAAGATCAATGGCGTTGTCACGATCCGGCCGTTTCAGGCCTTCTTTAAACGGAAGTGAAAGCACTTTTGGATGGCGGCGCAAAAGCCAGAGGTCCGCTTTCCCCGCGGCAAGACGGGTGCAATGCACGCGCGACTGTTGCCCCGCGCCAACCCCAACGACCTGGCCATCGTAAGCCAGAACCACTGAATTCGACTGGGTGTATTTCAGGGCAATCTGGGCAACCAGAAGATCGCGAATCGCGGACTCGGGAAGTTCTTTCCTTCTGGTGACCACTTTTGAAAACATCTCTGCACTACATTCGACATCGTTTCTTCGCTGCTCAAAGGTAATCCCGAAAATCTGGCGAGACTCGTTCTGGGGAGGCGTGTAAGAAACGTCCATTTTGACAATGTTGTACTTGCCGTTTTTTTTCTTTTGCAGAATTTCCAGGGCTTCGGGGTGGTAATCGGGGGCAATGATTCCATCGGATACCTCCCGTTTCAAGATTTGTGCCGTGGCGACATCGACAGTATCGCTTACCGCCGCCCAGTCGCCAAAGGAACTCATACGATCGGCACCTCGGGCCCGGGCATAGGCTGCGGCAGTCGGGCTCAGCTCCAGGTCATCGACAAAGAGCATCCTGGCCGTGGTTTCATCAAGCGGTAAACCAACCGCGGCCCCGGCAGGACTCACGTGTTTGAATGATGCAGCGGCAGGAAGACCCGTGGCCTGCTTGAGCTCGGAGACAAGCTGCCAGGCGTTAACAGCATCGAGCAAGTTTATATAACCGGGACTCCCCTTTAAGACTTCGATTGGCAGTTCTCCTTCCGACACATGAATTCGTGCCGGAACCTGATGAGGATTTGCACCGTATCGAAGATTCATTTCCGTTGCCATGTCATTCTCCTTCACAAGCCTGTAGGTACATCGATATATTCAACCGCGACTTTGTACTGCTTCTCCACTTCCCTGCCCAACGCCTTCACCCCTACCGTCTCGCTGGCATGATGTCCGCAGTAGACAATATTCACGCCGGCATCACGAGCAAGATGATACGATTCAACGGGTTCACCACTTATGTAAAGGTCGACTCCTGCATCCACAGCCTGATTGAGGGAGCTCATGCCGCCCCCACCGGAGACCGCGCCAACCGTTTCTACTTTCGCAGGCCCGAACGGAAGCACTTTGCATGCGGTCGGAAGCTGCTTTTCGAGCTTATCTACGATGGCATCAAGCATGACAGCCTTGGCAAACGTCCCCATCCAGCCTATTTTCAGGCCGTGGTATTCGGCAAAGGATTCAGTTGTCCGCGCGCCAATCAGTCCGATTAGCTGTGCATTGTTTCCCAGCTGCGGATGGAGATCAAGGGGAAGATGGGCGGCATAGAGCGAAATACCAGCCTCGATGAGAATACCGATGCGCCGCTTCATCCACCCCTTCAGACGGGGATCGTTTGATTTCCAGAACAGCCCATGATGAACTATCAGAAAATCGACTCCGTTTTCGGCCGCACGGGAAAATGTCTCCTCACCGGCATCGACGGTAACCGCAACGTTTTCTATCTGTTTCTTTCCTTCGACCTGCAGACCATTCCACGATCCATCAGGAATGTTGTGTACATTCAGCAGGCCATCTATGTAGCCAGTCAGGTGATCTCGATCCAGCATGGGTATTCCCGGGATTCTGGTCAGAAAAATTCAAAAAAGTGAGTGGGAAATATACTACATGTTTGGGCGGCCGGACGGCAGAACTGTCAAGCGATAAAGGGGGGCGGCGCCCCAGAATGAAGAATGGACACTGCAACCAGTGCCCATCATCCGGGATACGATGCTGTGAGGAAGGATTTCGGGATCAGTTCATTGGCGAAGAAGACACGCGCACCGGTTTTTTTGCTGCACTCAGTTGAGTAGAAGATGTCGAGAAGTTCAGCCGCGGGGAAACGGGATGACCATGAAGGAACACCCGATATCCATAGGTCGCCCCCGTTTCCAGGCCATTCAGCCGAATCCGGTGGTCCACTGTGCCTGCCCGGGAGATAAACAATCTTCCGTCATCCAACCGGACCTCACCCAGAACAGGTAAATTCGTTCGAAAAGTAACGAAATACCTGTCCTCTGCATTCTGGGCAGTTTTCAGCACGTTCGGCCCTTCGGTAATGACCGGATATTTCGCAAACTCGGCACCGTTCTTCATAAACCGGAGGCTGGTGGAATACGTTCCGAGTGAGTGTTTTTTTCTGCCGCGACCATATTCAAGAGAAATACTTATCTCTACCACGCCACGAGAGGGGGAAGTCCGGCTTACTCTTGGGAAATGGGTTGTCACCGAATCCAGACTGAGAAAAGCTCTTCCAGATACGATGTCCCGGGTACCGACGCCAACCACTTTGGACTCACCATCTTCTTTGACCCTGAGACCGTAAGAAATCGTTCCCTTCAGGCGCCGGCCACGGATCAGTTTATTATTGATTCTGAACGTTTGACCACCAAAATCGATCTTAAATCCGCGGTCATCGCCCGAGCCAATCGCCTTCCAAAGTTCCTCAGGTGAGAGAAGATCCCTGATGTGAACCGGCGCATTTTCCACTGAACGAAAACGGCCTTCCTCCTGCGCCTGAGAGAAGAGAATCTGAGAGATGAGGGGAATAGCCAGTAGTAACCCATATCGCATCAAAGCCTCCTGTGCATTTTATTGTGACGGAACCACATTAATTGTAGTATCGCCTCCGCTTGGACTTCCAGTCCTTTTTCGTTGGAAATCGATTTGGGCGTGAATCGGCCATGTCACTGGTGGAACAAACCCCTGTGATGGCCGATCACAAGGTTATTTTTAATAGCTTCCCCGGAGCTTCGCACGTGCAGTGTCGATTCTTCGGAGGACTCCCGATAGCGTTCCATGCTCATCCCTGTACGGGGGCCCAGACAGGCCTGGCGGATGAGCCCGGCTACCCCGGACACGTGCGGCCTTTACTCTGGCAAAATCTATGAGGTACATGAAAGAAAGAACAATGGCACCTTTTCACCGATACATCCAATGCGGCGCGGGATATCTGTTCTACTTCGGCGCCAATGCACTGTTCCTTTTTTTCCTTCTTCCCCTATCGCTTCTGGCTCTTGCTGCACCGCCGGTACGAAAACGATTAATTCGTTTTTCGTTTTCCTCCTATGTTGTCCTTCTGACCAGGTATGTACTCCCCATGCTTGGAGTGTACCGTTTTGCCGAGATATCGGGCCTTGAGAACACCCGGATTTGCCCATCTCCGATCTTCGTGGCGAATCACCGCAGCCGTATCGATGGCCCCGTGCTTCTGGCACTGCTCCCCCGGGTCGGAACCATAATGAAATCTTCGTATGCCAGAATGCCGGTCTTCTCGTCCTTTGTCAAAAACACTGACTTTGTCGCTGTCGATTCGCGCTCGGTTAGCACGATAGCTTCTGCAATCGACCGGTGCCGGGAACTGCTCACCAGGGGCCGAGGGATTCTTATTTTCCCTGAAGGCAGCCGCGCTCGGAGTGGCCGGCTGCTTCCATTCAGAGATCTGGCATTCAAACTCTCCAAGGAAACGGGGCACCCGGTGGTGCCGACCATCGTCCATTCAGATGGTGCCTTCATGGCTAAACGTCCCGGCAGTATTTTTCCTGCACAGGTGCTTCGATTTACCGTGCGTTTTCTCAAACCGCACACGCCCGGCGAAAACGAAAGCATTGCGGATTTCAATGACCGAGTACATCGGACTATGGTGCGGGAAATCGCCACCCTTGACGAGGGTACCGAATGGCAGAAATGATACCTGCCACGGGGGAATGCTTCAACCTGGATCAATACCAGCGTGACAGCCACCTACACACCGAAAGCGCATGCGAAATCGTATGAACGAACGCGAATGGACCAAAGAGGATATTCTCAGTGTGCTTCCCCACCGGGAGCCTTTTCTGTTCGTTGACCGCGTAATCCGCTTGTCACCTTCGAAAAGTATCATTGCCGAGCGGGAAATCCAGGCCGATGAATTCTTTTTCCGGGGACACTTTCCCCAGCAGCCGATCATGCCCGGAGTGCTTGTCACCGATGCTCTCGCGCAAACCAGTGGTCTCCTCTGGGGGTTGAGCCGTGTTGTGCAGGAAAAAGATACAACTCCGACGCCCCGGCTGTTTTACCTGGCCGCTTCGACGATGAAATACAAGAACCCCGCCTACCCGGAGGATGTACTCCGACTGGAATCGCGCACTGAAAACGAATTCGGATCTCTGTTCACGTATGCCGTCGAGGCATATGTCGGCAAAAAAACAATCGCTTCAGGAACGCTTACACTTGCTATGGTCGAGGAAAAGGAATGAATGTACTCCTGCTGCGCGGCAATCCGCGCAAGAACGGGTATACCCAGCGAATTACCGACCTGTTCGTGGAAGGGGTTGCCGACACGGCAGCGGATCTTCGGGACATCGATCTTCAGCAACGAACAATTCGCCCCTGTATCGGGTGTTTTAAATGCTGGACAACTAACCCCGGCACATGTATCTTCCGCGACGACATGGACGAGCTTCTTCCGATGGTCATGGAAGCCGATGTAATCGTTGTTTCGTCTCCACTTTATTTTTACACGGTCAGTGCCGCTATGAAGATCTTTCTCGAACGACTGCTCCCGGTTATGAAGCAAGGATTCGAAGAAACCCCGCGGGGATTGATGAGAAATCGTCTCCGGTATCCGGATCGATGGGGCACCAAGCGGGTAATACTCATTGCAGCCGGCGCCTTCAAGAAAACCGATGAATTCAGCGCAATCAGGCGTACGTATGAACTCGCTGCCGAAGGCCTGGGCGCGTTATGTGGAGGAATACTCATCCGTCCTGAATCCTACCTGCTGCAGTTTTCGCTGGCCAAGCCAAAGTCTGTCAAGACAGTTGAGACCGCATTGAAACGGGCCGGTTACGAAGCAGGTACTCGGGGCGCAATATCCGAAGAGACACAGAGCACGGTCGCTGCCCCCCTTTCAGAAAGCCAGGACACGTTCATGACATACGCAAACATCTACTGGGAGCATGTCATGGAACTTGGTGCCGATGCTTCGGATCTGGGCGAAGTACAGCGGCGGGTGACGACCGATGCCCGCATTCTGATGCGAGAAATGGCACGGAGCATCGACCCTGTGGCAACGGCCCGCCTCAAAGCGATCCTGCAATTTGATTTTTCCGACAAAGATTACCATTTCAGACTGGAGATTACCAAGGGGTCCTGTGTCTTGACCGAAGAAACCGCCGAGCATCCCGACCTGCGAGTCACCACCACAGCTGAGATATGGGGAAAAGCATTTACGCGTGAATCACACATGCGTGATTTACTCCTGAGCCGGAAGATCCTTCTGGAGGGAGACAAGTCACTTTTCATGCGACTTGATCGCTACTTCCCCCCACCAGCATCCTGAGTACCAAGACCGACATTTCACCAACCCAACCATAAACCCTGACCCCGTTTTCTGCGAAAACCGTCAGCTCCCGTTCGTGCTGAGCATCGTCGAAGCGCCACATCGTCACGCTCCTTCACCGAAGCATTTACCGCTCAAGAGATCAGACAGCGCGTCCGGATCCAGTGGTGTCCAGGATAGATGCCAGGTTTCCAAGTGAACGAGGGTCAGCACATTGGCACAGCTGGCTGGAACGGGTACCCGGATAAGAATCAGGAATTTTCGGGCAGGGAAATACCGGGGAGGTCACAAAATTCCCGCGTTACTCGTTCGACCCCTCGGAGGTTATTAACATTGTAGACGCACGAACCGCGTTTGAATCCATTCACGCGGGCAAGGCCCGAGAGTACACGGCCGGGCCCTATCTCGCAGAGCCGATCGACACCAATCTCGTGTAATCGCTCCATTGATTCGCGCCAGAACACCGGACTGGTAAGCTGCCAGGTAACAAGATGCTTGATAGTGGAGGCATGGCGTTCTTCCTTACCCGTGGCATTGAGTACAATGGGGGTATGCGGGCGATCGAAGCAGATAGGATTAACCCAGGCTTCATAGGTTTTCCGCGCCTCATCCAGATACGGGCTGTGCCAGGGCCCCGAAACATTCAGCTTCTGACATCGCCCCAGGCGGTCTTTGCGGATTTTGTCGGCACATGCATCGAGCGCTTCCATATCTCCAGAAAGCACGACCTGATTTGGTGCATTATCATTGGCCAGCACGACTCTATGAGGATCGACTTCCTCGGTCAGCATTGCTTCGATTTTGTCCAGCGGTACAAACATCACGGCCAGAAGCCCGCCATCCACTTGCGATGCGGCTTCATCCATGAGTTCACCACGCTTGGCGGCGATGGTCACGGTTGTCTCGTAGTCAATCACTCCCCCGGCCCCCAGAGCAATGATCTCACCAAGAGAGTGACCCAGAACACAATCGGCTTCGATGCCATTTTCCAGGAGACGACGAAGGTAGCCCAGAGATACTGCGGTGAGAAGGGGTTGCAAATAGAAGGCTTTTCGAAGCGTTCGGTCCGGACCTTTGAGACAGAGTTTTTCCAGGTCGCATCCGGTGAGGTCGCTGCCGAGTTGAATGAGTGAGCGGAAATACGGATCCGATTTAAAAAGGTCTGCGGCCATTCCCGGTTCTTGCGAGCCCTGGCCGGGAAACATGAATGCTGTTTTACCCATAAACGTTCACGCAACCGTAGAAGTAAGTCCACCATCAACGACCAGAGATTCTCCTACAATATAGCTCGAGGCATCAGAAGCCAGAAAAGCGATTACTTCCGCCACTTCCTCCGGACGTCCGAATCGTTTGAGAACGATTCGTTCAAGGTTGGTGCGCTTGATCTGACGCGGCATTCGAGCAGTCATGTCGGTCTGGATAAAACCGGGTACAACGGCATTGACGCGGACACCTTTCGGAGCGAGCTCGGCCGCCAGCGACCGTGTCAATGCGAGCAGGCCTCCTTTGGACGCCGCGTAGTTGGACTGACCGGCCGTACCCACCAGCCCTGCGACTGAAGACACGTTAACAATTGCACCCTTTCGTACGGTCAACATCGACCGACTCACAGCCTTAACCCATCGGTAGGCACCGGAAAGGTTGGTATCGACTACATTGTTCCAGCTCTCCGAAGGCATCATCATCACGAACCGATCATCGGTCATTCCGGCATTATTGATCAGGATATCGATTCCCCCCGTTTCACTCACGATCCTGTCTGTTGCCGCTTCAATCGCTTCGGGATCGGTCTGGGAGCATTGCAGGCTGGAAGCACCGGTTTGGCTTGTAATCCTCGATGCCTCTTCGCGATGTCTATGGTAGGTAAAAAACACGCGCGCACCTTCACGGCAAAACAATGCGACAACTGCCGCACCGATACCCCGTGATCCCCCGGTCACCAGAACTGTCTTGTGTTCAAAGCGCACGAATCTCCGTAAACCTTTCAGCTACATCTCATCGAGCTTTACGTTCAGGCTCTTTGGCATGATCGGTGGCATCGAGATCGTCTCCAGAGGGCGCCCCGCTGCTTTGTCGAGAGTAAAGGCAAGCCCGGCGTAGGCGATTTCAACCGGAAAGAGAGCCAGACCAATATGGCGGTCCAGCACAAAAGAATAGCACGAAGTCACGACGGTTCCAACATCCCCGGTTTCCGAAAAAATTGACTCTCCCGGTTCGAACTGGACACCGGGGCCACCCCGCACTCCGGTGATCTTCTTTTTGAGTCCTTCATTGCGCCGGGCGAGAATCGGTGAAGACCCGTGAAACCCATCCTTGTCGAAATCGATCATCCACTGGAGCCCCAGTGTCAGCGGGTCTTTCACTCTCCGCCCCTCGGCGAAAATATTGAAAAATCGCCCCTCCAACCGAAGGTCGTTGTGAATATCGGTCCCGCAGAGACCGCCGCCCAGCTTCTCGGCCGTATCCTTTATTGCAGAAAAGAGCTTTTCGGCAACCTCGAGAGGAGCGATCAGTGAATATCCAAACTCTGAGGTTTTCCCTGCGCGAATCAACCGGATATCAGTGCCTTCGAAAGGGTAGGTCTCTATTGATAGATACGGAAGCCCCAGGATATCGGTACCAAAAAGTTGTTTGGCGACTTCCCATGCTTTATAACCATCGATCCCAACGGCAACGACCGATCCCGTCAGTTCGGTCACCTCTGCCTCGCTACCACCCGCCTTATCGATGATCGCGTTTATCGAAGCATCATCATCGATGCTTTCGCACAGAAGAAGAAACTCTTCATCGTTGTTTGCGACATAGCAGTCAGAGACCAGCTCTCCTTTTTCATCGGCCATGAACGTGTGAAGAACCCGGCCAAAACGTGTTTTCGCAACATTACCGGCAAGAAGTACATCGAGGAAGTCAATCGCGTTTTCTTCCGGTATCCGGTATATCTGCATGTAGGAGAAATCTGTCACACCAGCTGTGGAGCGAATGTACTCGTATTCTGTTTTTTTGTCGCTGAACCGTGAAACGACCTCTACACCATCGCGCTCACTGAAACTGGCACCCAGGGACTGAAGCATGTCTTTGAGAGGTAAATGTCTCACTGAACACCTCCCTTTTTATCCTGCTCGGCAATCACGAAATCAACGATTGTGTTGATCGAGCGAAGAACCGATACATTATTATCGGGGATTTTGATCCCGAAACTGCTCTCTACACAGAGAACAATTTCAAGTGCATCGAGTGAATCCAACCCCAGCCCTGCACCAAGAAGGGAAACATCCTCATGCAGATCTTCGGGTGTATACGGCAGATTCAGTCTTTGGATCAGTTCTTCTTTGAATGTCGCTATTATTGCAGCGCGCCTATCGATAACGGCCTGCTGGCTGGCAAAGTCGGCTGTAACCACCGGAGGCAGGTGACGCCAGCGCAGGTTGATGCTCCAGCTATCCTGGAAGTAGCTGAAGTTCGAGAATATCCGGTATTCATAGGCGCCGGGGTTGGTGCCCGTGAGGTTCGGACCCAGTGATCCCACCCAGTCGGTCTCGACAGCGAATGCCGTGGGGGACTGCTTGGTCTCGTAGTCGTCGATGTGGACGACGCCCACCCGGCCCGCCGCGGCGTCCCCCACGAAAAGCGCCATACGGTCCGGCGCCCCGTTCGTCTCGGAGAAGGCAGGCTGCCCGCTGTCCCC
>JBEPYC010000065.1:0-13688 GCA_041641555.1 Chitinivibrionales bacterium
ACATCGATGGCCACCGTCGACATACTCGTGGTTGTGCATGAATTCGAGTGCTCGGCATACCTGAATACCAATGGCTGCGATGAGGGGAAGAGGCACCCGGCCCCGTTCGGAGAGGAGTTTCTCCATAGAGGAACCGTCGATTTTTTCCATTTCAATGTAAGGTATTCGGTTCCAGTCACCAACAGTGTGGATGGTAACAATGTTATGGTGCCGGAGCTGGGCCGCAACCCGCATTTCTGCATCGAATTTCTCGTGCGCCGTCGAAGGGAGAGTGGGTTTGAGAAGCTTCACTGCTCTATATATGCCCAAGCGCTCGCAATAGATTTCGTAGACCAGGGCAGCGCCGCCTCTACCCAGAATGCTTGTGATGACACCGGATCCGAGCTGCTCACCTGATGACGCTTGAGGGAGTGCGCGAGCCCTGCCGGAGGGGGCGTGTTGTGCTGTGTGGTGGGGAATGGTTTCCGATGATCGTTCGTGAGATCCGGATGAGCCCTTTTCCTTCGAAATCATGTAAAGCCTTTGTACTCAAGGACATAGCAAGTATTACTCAAAGCGTCCAGCGCACCCTGAGTGCACCTATAATATAAGGCAATATCGCCCGAAATTGGGAAACTTTGTTCGTGCAAATAGCATACCCGTTTCAAGGCACGCCGGACTTGAACAGGAAAAAGCCCATTTGGAATGAATCAGAGAGATCAGAACCACGGGAGGGGAGACTGTGTGCTGCTATCTCCCCGGGCGAAAGGTAAAGAGAGTGTGTCCGCGCTGAGACAGGAACAGTACATTCCGTTTCTTGAATCGTGCCTGCAGATTGCGGGATGACGAGGCGAGATAGAGGGAATCAACGCTGGCTCCCCTGGTTTCGATGTGGACGTGACACGTTCCCGGGAGCCGGGTGGTGATCGTGGTATCCCGGCCCAGTTCGGCCAGAATATTCCCTGCCATGAGAGCGGTCAGCCCCAAACCCACTCGCCTTACGTACGATGGTCCCAGCGGGGGGAACCATTTGGTGACCTCGAGTTTGTGGCCTTTTGTGCGGAACTCTCCCAGAGGCACACCCAATTCATCGAGGATGATTCCTCTGACGGTTCCAACGCTGTCGGCCTGTAGTCGGACGCGAGTACGAACCGTCTTGGACCTTCTGACGATATCACACGTGCCTTCGAGCGCGGCTGATTTTCTCTCTGCGAAAAAATCAGGCTTGTCCAGGAGAATGTAGGTCCCCGGAACAGGACAGCAGCCGGCCATCAGAGCAATAAAAAGCAGGAGACTATTCTTGTGAAGTAATCTGAAATTCATCTTGGGGCAGAGAAGAGAAGTCCGGTTGTTGGTGTTCTATGAGAATATAATCCCCGGAGGGCTCATTGAGCCGAATCGATGAGATATACGTGGGTGGGTCCGCCATGTGAAGAATGATCGAGGCAAATACCGCTCTGGCCATTTTCGAATCAGGGATCAATTCCAGGCGGCGAGGGTTTGCCGATTCAACGTTTACCTTGTAGGGGAAATCTTTGTCGAATGTACCCGAAAGCCATCGAATCATCTCCCTGGATATCGCCTTGGCCACGATTTCCATTGAGGGTTGCTCGACATACTTTCCGTCTTCGAGAATAAATCGTTGTAACTTTTTACCGTTAAAGAGAATAACCGATTCGAAAGGTGAGGTGTAATGAAGCTTGAACGAGGATGGTGCCCGAAAATAGAGTACGCCCTTTGAAATCAGGGGCTTACCAAACATTTCCAGATATCGGCTCTGAGTGAAATCTGCCTGGAATTCCTTGTGGTTTGCCAGTTGGGACCCATAAAGGGAAAGAAGGCTGTCGGTATTTATTGCCTGGACGTGCGGATTAGCCATGAAGAGGTTGAGCAGTAGAATCGTCAGAGCTGTTCTCATACCGCTAAGATACACCCTGGTGCAGAGGTTCCTGGTACGATGGAAGGTTGAACATGGCGCCGACATTCACGCTCTTCAGTTTGTGCCGTTTCAGTCGGTCTAAAAGACTCGAAAGATTAGTGAGGAATGCCTGGCGGTATTCCGGCCGGGGAAGGCAGTCGTGGAGAAGTATGACATCACCGGCATTGCCAAGTGAACTGATTCTGCTTATTCGCCCTGGAAAACGATTCCCTGCATCTCGGGCCGAAGCGCTCCATCCTATACAGTGGAGTCCCAGTTTCCGCAGCGCCAGGTGCGTGTGAGGGTTTGTCAGACCGACAGGAGGGCGGTACAATGCGGGGTTCCTTCCGATAGCATCTGCAATTACCAGGTTCGCCCGAGAAATATCCTCCGTCATTTTCTTTCTCAATCGAAAATTGGACAGCGGTGAGTGATCCCAGTCGTGGCACCCGACAAGGTGTCCTTCATCTACGGCCCTTCTGAGAATCGACCCGTTGCGGCGGCATTTCTCTCCGATTGCAAAAAATGTCGCGGAAATCTCGTGCTTAGCGAGAAGGTCCAGGACAAAGGGCGTGAGCGAAGGATCCGGCCCGTCATCGAATGTGACACTGATTCTGTGCATTTCTCCGGGTGCTCGGAAATAAACTCTGCCAAAAAACTGGCTTCTGATTGAGGCTATGCCCCAGGTGAGGACGGGAAGATGAATGAGAGCATTCAGAGCGTAGAGGCGAAATCTGTAGTGCGAGAAACTCGAACCGACAAAAAAAGATGCCGCCGAGAAAGCCCATATGGATGCCTTTGTCAGTCGCATACTTCTACCACCGAAGCGCATTTGCTCGATCCTGAAAATGCGGCAATATGGACTGAGCCGGAGGACCTGTCGGCCAGGAAATCGGCGACAGCGAGTGCCGGAGCAACAAAGGAGGTTGTTCCTTCGGATGGTGAAACGTAGCTGGCCGTCGTGCTTCGGAGCGACTGACGCAGCCCGGCACAGCAATCCTCGGGGGTGCCCCCATGGTAGCTTCGTGGACCGACTGCGGAAATCGAAGGGGAGCCGGGTTCCGAGGACAGAACCAGCGCCACGGCGGCTTCGGTCCAGCTTTTGTCCGTGAGACCGGCGCAATCAGGGTACAGGTGGGTGCTCAATTCCCGGAGAAATTCGGTGTTTTCTTCGACAGCCACAACCAGCAGCGGAAAATCACCCTCCACGAGCGCTTCACACCCCCTCAGCGCAGAAGCCAGGGAATTCGCGCCTTCGCAAAAAGTCAGGTTGGGTCCGGAAATTTTGAATTCAATAGCCAGTTTTCCAGCCATGCTGTTGTGAACCGAAGCAATGAAGTTTCTGGGAGACCCGAACCCGCTCCGAAACACTCCGTCCAGAAATGAGCGGGTTTCTTCGAGTGCACCGAGCCCGGTGGCGGTAATGATTGAACGCGGTGGTGATGAAACCCCTTTCAGTGCGCGAGAGGCCGCAACCCAGGCCATATGCCAGATTCTGGGATCACGGCGTTTCATGCGGGCCGGCACCTGATCACACCACGAGGGTTCCTTGTCGGGACGCAGTGTTCCGGTAGATAGAATCTTAAACGATGGTGGTTCCATTGCCTAACTCTGTTTGCTCAGGATGAGTGCCGCGTTGTTACCGCCGAAGCCAAATGAGTTTTTCAGTACGTGCTTTACCGAGGCTTTCCCCCCAGAAGAAGGTGCCGCGCCAATGGAGTCATCCTGCTGCTCAAATCCTCCAGTGGCCGGAATTTCGCCCCCCTCCAGGGCGCACACCGCAAAGACCGCTTCGAGTATACCCGATGCCGCCAGGGTATGGCCAACGGATCTTTTATTGGAGTAAAAAGGTGGAAGAGAATCGAATACCTGGCGCATTGCCCGAATCTCAGCGACATCGTTGTCGGGAGTGCCGGTTCCGTGTGCCGCGATGAGATCGATACTTTCCGGCAACAGGTTGGCTTCGGACAGCGCCTGGCGCACTGCTTTGTTAGCGCCTGAACCTTGCGGATGCGGGGCTGTCATATGGTGGCTGTCGGCCGAAGCACCCCAACCGGCGACGTGTGCCCGTGGCGGCGGCAGTGAAGACAGTACGTTTTCTGAGGCTAACACCACCGCTGCCGCGCCTTCCCCAAGACTGATTCCTGCCCGTCGTGCGTCGAAGGGTCTGCAGCCGTGAGGATCGAGGAGAAGTAAGCCGGCAAAGCCTCGAACAGTAAGAACCGAAAGTGCGTCCGAGCCAACTGCAATGCAGATGTCGTACACGTCGCGCTGAACAAAGCGTTTCGCAAGACCGATCGCATGAAGGCCGGTTGAACATGCCGTTGATAGCGTATGAACTCCCTGTATGCCAAACTGTGCGGCACAATACCCGGCAAGCGAAGCTGGTTCGTGATATGCCAGGGCATCCCGGTTCCTGGATATACTCGTGGGATTCTCGACGACATCCTTGTACCACTGCTCAGACCGGGGCATTCCCGCGACCGTTGTTGCAAATACCAGTCCCGTTCGAAACTCTCCAAGGTCACCGATTTCCTCCAGCGCCTGCTCCATTGCATACAGGGCCAGTGCGCCGGTCCGGTTCGGGGCCGGGGAGTGTTCGATGATTTCGTTTGCCTCACTGGTAAGCTGCGCGCACAGCACGGTCTTATCGAGGCCGGTCTGCATTCCGGCAAGTGGCGTGAGAGAGTCGGTGCCATTGGCAATACCGGCAAAGGCAGTAGGCACGTCACTCCCGGTCGAACAGATAGCACCGTATGAAATCAAGGGAACAGACATGGAATATCCAGGAGGACGTAGTGGTCCGACATTCAGGCCGGGTGGTGCACTGGCCTAATGTCAGTCGTTCTTGCGGTTTTTCTGAATGTATCCGGCAAGGGTGCGTACCGAGGAAAACACGTCTCTGCCAACGTTTACATCAGGGATGGTCACACCATAGTCTTTTTCGAGCAGGACCAGCAGTTCCAGGGTGTCTATGGAGTCAAGGCCCAGACCTTCGCCAACCAGCGGGGCATCGGGGTCGATATCCTCGGGATTGACATCGCTGAGCTTCAATTTGTCTATGATCTTCTGTTTGAGCTCCTCGATCAACTGCTCCATTATACATCCTTTTTGATTTCGACAGCCACGCCATTGGAATCGTGAGGTCCCCACCGAACACTGCCGCTTTTTCTTTTCGTCAGAAGCTGTATAACCTCATGAAAATATACATCGTCGGTTTCCGGGCTGTCCTGAGCACGTTTACAACCCCATGTGCCCTCGAGCAGAGTCGTGGGCGTTGCGGGATGTGGTTTTTTCCCGAGAACAAACCCAAACGATGCGTTCGCGGGGGGAGTACCAGTGCCGGTAAGGCTGGAGCCGCGATCTTGCTTCTCAACGGCATACGTAATTACGGCTACCACCCTTTGAAGTTTGCCGATTCTGAGAAGTCTGCAGGCATGATCGATGGCCCCCAGGCCACTGTCCCCGCGTTCTCCGATGACTCGACAGGTACCTTTGAGTTTATGGAAAATCGCTATCTCGGCCAGTGCCGAGGAGGGAAGAGTCGAGGAAAAAACTGCCGGAGAAGGATAGCCTTCGCGGAGTGATTCGACATAGCGCATGTCGGTTGAAAGAGACCCCGAGGGTAGACCAATCACGATACCCGCATTGGGATCGTTCTCCAGAGAAAGTGAGCGGAGGGCAAGAGAGGCGGAAGAAAAGGAGAGTCTGTCGGGAAGACTCATTTTACCAAACCCTGTGTGGAGGTGGTCCAGTATCTGACCGCGGGTGACATCATCAGGGCCGCTTTGGTTTTTCTCCCACCCCCGATGTCCTTCCGGGGAATAAAGCCCGGAAGTATGTACGGCTCCAAACGAGAGGCAAAAGGTTTCGAACGTATTCATGTCGTCTGCTCCAGAACAACTGCGGCATTGATCCCACCAAACCCTGCGGAGAGGCACAAAAGCGACGGGCGCTCGATAGGTACGGATTTGGTCGAAAGCGGCAGCGGTTCTTCAGTCCCCGGAGAACAAAACCGGGCGGTCGGCGGTAACCGGCGCTGTAACAGAAACTCAGCTCCAAGGAGTAGCTCCAGAAGTGATCCGCCTCCGCTGGTGTGCCCGAGTGCCCCCTTGACCGAACTGCACGGAGGAAGCCCTTCTGGAAAAATCGAGTGAAGTGCTTTTGCTTCCATGGCATCGTTATACAGAGTGCCTGTTCCGTGGCACTTTACGGCACCAATCATTCCGTGTTCGACTCCACTCTCAGTGCATGCAGCCGAAGCGGCTCGAAACAGTCCCTCGCCGCTCCGGGAGGGACCCGTCCGATGGTTGGCATCGTTGGTACTTGCCGCTCCGCCAATTACGATCTCTCCGTCCCGTGGTTCCCGCAAAGAAAGTACAACCACTGCGGCGCCTTCGCCGGGAGTGAGGCCGTCTCGAGAAAAATCGAAGGGCCGTGCCCCCTCGGGCGAAAGAGCATTGAGCGCGTGGAAGCCCGAAACCACAAATTCCGAAATGACATCAAACCCGAAAATGACCGCATTCCGGGCACAGCCGTCATACAGAAGTTCACAGGCAACTTCGACAGCTAGGGCTCCCGATGCGCATGCGCCAGAAACAGAGATGACACGGGCAAATGATTTCCCCCAGATTTTTTCGATGCACCTGGCCTGTTCATCTAACGTGGGAAGCAGTGCCGGCTCATGTTCCGTCTCAGGGTGCTCCAGGCTGCGAATATCGCCCTTAGCGGCTGCATACAGGAAAACCGTTTCTGAATCATCCACCGAATCCAGTCCCACTTTCGTACCAAGAAATGAAGAGGCTTTCTCCAGATGCCGAAATGACGTGTCAGCAAAGGATGCGCACGCAACGGGAAGGCCGAAGACCGGACCGGGGACTATAGCGGATTTTCCTTCCAACAGTCGGTTGACGGTATGGTTGATATCGCCAAATGGGCTGAGTATAGCAGTACGGTCTAAGACTACGCGATTTGGCATGAAGCTCACGGGAACGGTAATTTTTCAGGATCTTTCGATGGAGAAAAAAATACAACGTCGAAGGGGCGCTTTTCCGGCGGATTGCAGCGGCCCGTATATGGCTTCGCGTAGCGTACTACCGGGGGCATTGGTTTCTGCTGGAAGTTATGTATTTTCCTGAGATTACGTCGAACCGCTCTACTTTCCATGGTTAATGTCAACCCTCAACTCGGGAGAGTCCGCATCCATGCTCGATCTTCAGTTCATTCGCGAAAACCCGGAAAAAGTAAAAGCTGCGGTAGCCGCCAAGAAACAGGTGGTCGATATCGATCGTGTGGTATCGCTTGATAGCGAGCGCCGGTCCTTGATCCACGAAGTCGAGCAACTCAAGAGTCTTCGCAATTCGACATCTCAGAAGATAGCCGCCATGAAGCGCGAGAAGAAGGATGCCGGTGAGGTCATTGCGGAGATGAAAAATGTCTCTGATAATATAAAGCAGATGGATGGAAGACTCAAGGAAGTGGGCGAAGAATTACAAACGCTTCTGGCCAGCATCCCAAACACACCACATGAAAGTACTCCTCATGGTCAGAGCGAAGAAGACAATGTCGCGGTATCAGAATGGGGCGAAATCCCTCAGTTCGATTTCGAACCCAAAGATCACCTTCAGTTGGGCGAGTCTCTTGGCCTTTTTGATTTTGGACGCGGGGCCAAGATTTCGGGTGCCGGTTTCCCGGTCTATACGGGGCAGGGAGCGTTGCTTGAGCGGGCCTTGATCAATTTTATGCTCGACACCCATACACAGAAAAACGGGTATACCGAGATTTTTCCGCCTTTTCTTGCCAATGCCGACAGCCATTTCGGTACAGGGCAGTTGCCGAAGTCGGCTGATCAGATGTATTACATCAATGAGGACGAGCTGTATTGTGTCCCGACAGCGGAAGTCCCGGTGACCAATCTTCACCGTGAAGAAATCCTCGAGGAAAAGGATCTTCCGGTGAAATACTGTGCTTACACTGCATGCTTTCGTCGCGAAGCGGGTTCCTACGGAAAGGATACGAGGGGATTCCTCCGGGTACATCAGTTCAACAAGGTCGAGTTGGTAAAGATCGTCCGACCGGAACATTCTTACGAGGAACTCGAACTCCTTCGGACGAACGCGGAGAATATCCTCCGTGCGCTGGGGCTTCGTTACCGCGTACTCGAGCTCTGTGACGCGGACCTTTCGTTTGCTGCTGCTAAATGCTATGATTTAGAAGCGTGGGCGCCCGGCGAAAAACAGTTTCTCGAGGTTTCTTCGTGCAGTAATTTCGAAAGCTTCCAAGCGCGCCGCATGAACATGCGGTTTCGGCCGGGTGGGCAGAAAACCGAGTTCGTCCATACACTCAATGGGAGTGGACTCGCTACGGCTCGTATTTTTGTGGCGATTCTTGAGACCTATCAAACCAAAGAGGGAACGGTTCGAATACCCGAAGTTCTATGGCCATACACTCATGGATTAAAGGAAATCTCGCCCTCCTGAAATCTCGGCTGAAGAGCTTGTCTTCGGCTCCCGGCCTCTACCTGTTCTTTCTGAAGCTGCGGCCCTTTACGGGAAGGTATTTCTTTCTGGCTTTGTGTGTCGTGGGGTTTCTCTGGTATGCGGTGTTCACCCGCCAGATCATCGGGCAGATCCGAAGCGATGCCAGGCGGGTTACACAGAGTTACGCCGAGCTGGTGAGGACCGCGGTCAGTGAGCGGATGAACGACCAGGAAGTCGGGGTAGTTTTCACGGAGGTAATCCAAAAACTGAATTTTCCCGTTGTAATAACAGACACCTCCTGGCAGCCGGTTACCTGGAAAAATATCAAAGCAGGGCCACTGTTTAGTCGCAAGGAAATAGCGCCTGAAGACACGAGCCATCAATCGCGAAAGCTGGTGGCCAGGGTCGCTCAGCGGCTGCGTCGGGAATACACGCCCAAGCCGATAGTTATGGGAAATCCTCCCACAATGAATGGCTACCTGGTTTACGGTGACAGCGATATTGTCAGAACGATCGAATGGCTTCCGTTTCTCGAAGTGACCCTGGTGATTTCCATCCTGCTTTTTGCATATCTTGCTTTTCACAACATCCGTGTTACCGAGCGGAGTAACCTGTGGGTTGGGTTGGCCAAAGAAACCGCCCATCAGCTGGGTACGCCAATAAGTTCCTTGATGGGATGGGTGGAATTCATGCAGAGCACGACTCGTGAAGAAACCGACGAACCGGTGGATCCAAACGTCTTCATGCCTCAGGTCGACAAAATCTGTGATGACATGAAAAATGACTTGACCCGTCTTCGGAAAGTCACTGCCCGGTTCAGTCAGATCGGTTCGGTCCCGGCACTTACGCCAATGGACGTAAACAGTGTGCTCAACGATGTCATGAAGTATTTCAACATGCGGCTGCCGCTTCTGGGAAAAAAAGTGACAATCCGGAAGGATTTGAACCAGATTCCACTGGTGCCGGCCAACAGGGAGCTTATTGAGTGGGTTTTTGAAAACCTGCTGAAAAACTCACTGGATGCATGCAATAAGCCCGACAGCCAGATTGTTATCAAAACCGAGTTTATTGCGGTGGACAAAATAGTCAGGATTTACCACTCCGATAATGGTAAAGGGATCTCCTGGGAAGATCAGAAGAAGGTCTTTTCCCCGGGGTATACCACAAAAACCAGGGGCTGGGGGCTGGGTCTGACCTTAACTAAGAGAATTGTTGAAGACTATCACCGTGGACGGATTTATGTGAACTGGTCGCAGAAAGACAAAGGAACGACATTTTTCGTCGATCTCCCTTCGAGCAGCTAAAACAAAGAAATTTCGCTTCAAGTGCCAAGGCGCTTCTTTATGCGTTTATTTTTTGGGGGAGAATGGGGAACCGGGCGAGGCACCGCAGCGAGAGAAACCAGGAGAGAGGGGATATGGGAGGAACAAGAAAACGAGTGATGTGGGTCGATGATGAAATTGAATTTCTTCGCGCACATATCATGTTTCTGGAGACCCGCGGATACAGTGTCATTCCAGTATTCAGCGGAGATGATGCCATACATATGATCAAGGATACTCCCGACAATTTCGATATTGTACTTCTGGACGAACAGATGCCGGGCAAGGATGGGCTGGCTACACTCGATGAAATCAAGACCATAAACCCCGATCTTCCCGTGGTGATGGTGACCAAGAGCGAAGAAGAAAAGGTTATGGAAGATGCGATCGGCAAAAAGATCGATGGGTATCTCACCAAACCCGTCAACCCCAGCCAGATACTGATGGTATGTAAGAAAATAATCGACTCCGAAGAGATTATCTCCTCGCAAATATCGCAAAAATTCATTCGCAGCTATTCCCAGCTGAAAACCACCCTTTCCGGTACCCTCGATGCGTCGAAGTGGATTCGGTTCTATGAGCATCTCGTGCGGTGGGATTTAGAGCTCGAGAAGGTTAAAGATGAAGGGTTACGGCAGACCCAGGCTGGTTTGAAATCGGATGCAAATGCGCATTTTTCCGAGTATGTGGTCGAAAATTATGGATCGTGGTGCAGAGGGCAGGGAAACCCTCCCGATCTTTCTGTTAATGTGGTCGAGAAGTATGTCAAGCCGCTTGTTGCCGAAGGAAAGAATGTCTGTCTGGTCGTTCTGGATTGCATGCGACTCGATCAGTACCTGGCAATCGAGTCCCTGTTACGTTCGATGTATTCAGTGGATCGGAAGTACTATTATTCTATTGTGCCGACATCGACTGCATTTGCCCGCAATGCGCTGTTTTCGGGGAAATACCCCGAAGAGCTTGTGGCGGAAAGCCCAGAACTGTATGCGGAAATCGATGAAGAAACTGAAGAGCACAATGCCGGTGAAGGACGGCTTCTTGCAGAGAATCTTCGTTCGACAGGACTTGAACTGTCCGAGGAACCAGAGATCGTTCCAATCCTGAGCTCCTCTGATGCAAAGGATTTCCTGGAAAGCATGGGTGATTGCTGCAAAGCCCCTCTTACGACACTTCTGGTGAATTTCGTGGACCTTCTGTCGCATCACCGCTCCACCTCGAATATCCTCAAAGAAATAGCACCCGATGAAGCCGCATTCCGAGCTTTGACCAAATCATGGTTCGAGCACTCCAATGTGCTTCAAATCCTGCAGAAACTTGCCAAACGGGATTGTACAGTCATTCTGACGACCGATCACGGAAGCGTCTTCTGCACGCGTGCAACAGAGATTTATGGGGCGAAAGGTATTCCGAAGAATATGCGGTACAAGTTCGGCGAAAAGGTAACTGTCGATGAGCGCCATGCATTGTTTTTGGCCGATCCCATGGCTTACCGGCTGCCCCGGAAGACCGAAGCGACAAACTGTATTATCGGCAGGGAAAACTATTACTTCGTGGATCCGGGAAAATTCGAAGATTATCAGCAGCAGTACCAGAACACCTTCCAGCACGGCGGCGTATCACTCGAAGAGGTGATTGTGCCGCTTGCGGTACTGACACCCCGGAATGGCTGATCCTCATGAGTCGCAGCATTACCAGAGTGGTACAAACCGATTCGGTTGAAGACACCAGGGCGGCGGGCGCTGAAGCTGCCCGCAGTGCGGCGCCCGGCGATGTTTTTGCCCTGACCGGGGATCTCGGTGCTGGAAAGACGGAGTTTGTACGTGGGTTTGTTGCTGAACTTACTCCTAATGCACGTGTACAAAGTCCAAGCTTTGCCATTCTGAATATCTACCCAACTCCCGCCTGCCCCGTATACCATTTCGATTTTTACCGACTCACCGATCCGGATGAACTGATCGAGATTGGCCTCGATGAGTATTTCCGGGGCGAAGGGGTGTGTCTGATCGAGTGGGCCGAACAATTCCGCGAAATCCTTCCGGAGGATACCAAAACAATCAGGTTTACCGATGAAGGTCCCGGAAAGAGAAGAATTGAATTTATCGAATAATCATGATGATGTCGCCGAGGCGGTGAGTGCATCTTTCCCGGTCATGGTAACCTGGTATCCCTGCTCTTCAAGAAACGACCGGCAGCGCACCAGAAGGTCGTTGCTGTGAAGTGTAATAAGGAAAAAAGGCTTATGCTTACTGATCACCTCTTTTCCACCATGAAGAATTTTTTCCTCGGCTCCTTCGACATTCATCTTGATAAATGTCGGAGCGGGGACCTTTCCTTCTCCTACCAGTGTGTCGAGCGTTGTCGTTGCGACCTGGAGACTTCCCTTTTCGCTCAGATGGCCTGTTCCCGTGCCTTTGGAATTGTCAAACGATGCCGTGCCTGCCCGATCTGAAACGCATTCGCGCAGTATCGTGACATTTGTGCACTGGTTGACTTTGACGTGTCTTGAGAGGTAGTGTGCATTGAGTGGCAGTGGCTCGAAAGCGACTACTTTCCCGTCGGAACCACAGAGCGTCGAAGAGAGTACGGTAAAGTATCCGACATGGGCGCCGATATCAAATACCACATCGCCCTGGTGCACGTTCTGAATAAAAACCTGAGTGTCCCGCGTAACATACTTTCCACGAATGTATCTGATTCCACTTGCCGGTATCCACCGTTTCCCCTTGAGTGGGCCATCTTTGATGGGAACGGTTATCGGAGAAACCAGGTACTTCAGCGCATTTTTTAATCGCGACATTGTGCTCCTCGAAAGGTTTTGGAGAAAACTACCGCAAGAACTGAAAAATAGTGCCTGGGACCGAACCGTTGCCCAGAGATAGCGGGAAGCTCAGAAGTGGTAAAGAATCGGTCGTGAATGTCTTTCCTTGGAGGACAGGGCGGTGAGTGGTTGAACGCGGAGGCCAGAAAACGACTCGTACATCGTAAGTACAGCGGCGTAGTGTGAATTTCCGGGTAATCGTGTATTTTCCCCTTCTCCGCATACCACCACATAGTTACAAGCAAGGAGTCAGGAATGGACCTTGATGCCGCAATAAGGAAAGTGCCGGATTTTCCCAAACCGGGGATTATGTTCTATGACGTTACCAGTGTTTTTACGAACCCGGAGGCATTCCAGTATGTGGTCGATCGAATGATCG
The DNA here is from genome assembly GCA_041641555.1 of Chitinivibrionales bacterium. Classification (GTDB taxonomy): domain Bacteria; phylum Fibrobacterota; class Chitinivibrionia; order Chitinivibrionales; family WJKA01; genus JBEPYC01. The sequence continues at coordinate 12,896 of JBEPYC010000065.1, forward strand.
ATACGTACAAGGATGAAAAAATCGATGGAGTAGTGGCTATTGAGAGTCGAGGGTTTATGCTGGGAGGATGTTACGCCTACCTCAAAAAGCTTCCGCTGGTGCTGGCTCGCAAGAAAGGCAAACTTCCGGGAGAGACGCTCAGTAAGAGCTATGCCCTGGAGTATGGCGAAGCCACGCTTGAGATTCATAAGATCGACATGATTCCCGGAAAGCGGTGGCTGATCATAGATGATCTTATCGCGACCGGTGGAACCATCTCGGCGGTGGCTCACATGATCGAATCGGTTGATGCCGAAGTGGCCGGCGTTTTCGGGATTATCGGCTTGCCCTTTCTGAAGTACAGCGATAAGATAGGTACATATCGTCCAATAACGCTGGTAGATTACCACGGAGAATAAATCCAACGACATCGGGTCTGAACATGCGTGCTGACCTGTTCAAAGATGTGCTTGTCGAAGCGGGTCGACCGGGTTTCTGCCGCCTGCTGTTTGAGTGTAATGTCGAATCGGATGATGACCGACGGCCATGCCGTGACTTTTACCTCTATGTGTGGGTGCGTGATGCCCGGCAGGTTACCGCATTTCAGGCGGTAATGGACGAAGAGTACGTTCTGACCTTCAAGGAAGATGCTCCTCCCTCCTTTGGCACTATTGGGTACCAGCCGATTGGTCGTGCCATTTCCGAAAGCAGCCTGCCCGAACCCCGACGCCGCATCGTTGGAATTCTCGGATCATTGCAAAACGAGGATCTCCCGATAATGCTCAGGCGCATAGCGGAAACAGCAGCCCAGAGA
>JBEPYC010000066.1:0-13665 GCA_041641555.1 Chitinivibrionales bacterium
CAGACGGGCACTTCCTCCTCTGCCGTCATCGATGGTAATCAGGATCGAATGCTTCCCGCGCTGAGTGGAGTCAGGCTCCCACCGCAGGGCACCGGAAACAGAATCCAGTTGCAGACCTGAAGGGGAAGGGCCATCGAATCGAAACACGACACTGTCTCCATCAGGGTCTTCGGCCCGTACCGTATCGATGTAGACCTGCCCCGTAATAATTGAATCCAGGAGGCTGTCGCGCGAGGAAACGAACACCGGCATGAAATTTACCGAAGGATCTAAAACGGTGAGCTGCCAGGAGACGGTGTCTGATAACCCATCCTGATCCTGGACGGAGGCAGTGACGGTGTGCACTCCGGTATCCGAAGACTCCGTTTCCCAGATTGCCATCGAGTCACTGGACAGGGTGAGCGGCGAATCGACCGAGAACGTGAGGATATTGAGCGTATCCGGATCCACAGCGCTCAGTACACGGGAATGTGTTTGTCCTGCCTTGATCGTGTCGGAGAGATTCGAAGAAGACACCGTGAAGATGGGTGCACGATTCGCGGGTTCTTCGTACGTTGGTATATACCAGACGTTCCATGTCAGCATGCTGTCGTTTGTTTCCCCGCAACTGTCACGCGCCACGATTGGTACTTCGTTGTAGCCGGAATCCAAAAGCACCCCGCCCCTATCCCAGATACCGCTTTCAACCGCAACGGTGTCATCACCGACAGATACCCACGCGATACCGATATCACTTTGTGCGCTTCCTACCAGCCGAACCAGGCGCTGGGCCACGGTATCCACCCTGCTGTGGGAGACGATCCGAAGCGAGGGCCTGCTCACTTCCGAACAGGGCTCGACATAGGTAATCTCGTAGACCTTGCTACTCCTGTTCGCCGAGACACTCTTATCAACCGCTTCCACGGTAATGGTGTTTGGACCCGGCTGAAGAACAATGCTGTCCACCTTCCACGAAAGCCCCTCCAGGGTCGCGAGGTGACCGTTGACGTATACACTGTCGATTCCGCTTTCATCATCGGCGGCCCCGATCATGCTGACCAGGGAATTTCGAACCGTGTCACCGGGAGAAGGGGAAAGCAGAGCGATTGCCGGAGGACGTGTCTCGACTGACTTTGACGTACGAAACACCCGAAAGGGAATTTGTAGTGTGTTCGGCGGGATGCTACTGTCGGAGGCCGTGAAGGTAAACCGGTTCTCCGGATCGGGCAATTGCACCGAATCGATCACCCAGAATCCATCATCGATACCAACATCCACGGAATCGAGTTTCAGCGAAGCCACGCCCGATAGATCGGAAACGGTACCGAAAAGGCGAACCCTCTCCGTGTTGACCGTGTCATCCAGCGCATGTGATACAAGAGTGAACGTAGGCGGGACGCTATCCAGATCCGTGGTTTGCACCACCGGGGAATAGAGCCACCCCGAAGCGCCGACATTGTTTCGTGCCCTGATCCGATAGATACATGATTGGAGTGGTGTCAACGCTGTATCGACAAATGACCGAAGGTTGGAGCTGTCCAGAAAGATAAACGTACTATCGGTAGAGCGCCAGATGTCAAACAGCAACGTGGTATCCGGAGACGGGTGTTGCCAGGTAAACCCAACGAAACCCGATCCGATCGAATCGATTTTCAGGCGGGACGGACGAAACGGTGTGATCATGGTCTGGTCGATAGTCACCGACATCTGGCCACAGGTCACCGATGGGATTCTGGTTTTCCCCCAGAAAAGCGGCATGCCGTCGCTGTCGAGCGCTTCGATACGCACGGTGACCGGTATTTCGCAGCCGATACGGGGAAAGGTTACGCGGTGAGCACGGTAGGGAGCCCGAGAAACGACCAGTGTCGATGAATCATCGGAAAAAACCGAGATCACGATCGTGTCGATTGCCGTGGAGTCGTTCCCTGCCAGAGCGGAACCGATATCCAACCGAACCGCAAGTCCGGTGCTTTGGCCGGCTCCAATGGTATCGACATCCCGTGTGCACACTGCCCATCCGAGCAGAGCGATGAGAATGAAGCTACCATTCGACAGTAAACTCAGTAGTCTTTGGGGTATCGGTATCATTTTTGATTTGAAGAATCAGGGCGATGCCAAGTGCGGATACGAGGCCACCACCGGCCATTCCTATTAAAAAATTCCGTCGTTCTTTTCGTTTGTCTCGTTTTATTTCGAACGCTGCAGCTCCCGAAGGTATCGGTTGCGGCACACCGGAGGGAGTCTTGATTTTGGAATCCGGAAACAGTGCTGCGGTGAGTTTTTCAGCCGATGTTTCATTCAGTTGGCCGGGGAATTCCAGTTCCATTTCCCTCTCTGTACGTACCTCTTGGACATCGACAAGCACGGCCAATACCCGATAGGCCCCCTCGATATGCTCGATTCTTCCGTGTACTGCCTGTGCAGCAAGGAGTTTATCTGCCCGGTGAGCCGTGCATTGAATATCGGCGCAGGGTTCACTGAGCGGTATAGCATGTTCCCGGAAAAAATCGCTGCTGTCTTTGAACGTAACCGCCAGGATACCCTGACGAGTGTTCAGGCGATCTCGGAGAAGACTGGAAAAAGTATCAGCGATGTTTTTCTCAGTCTTGATCAACTGAAACTGATCGACAAGAACATTCGGCGCCGTCTGGGCACGGGCGGAGGGTACCACCAAATAGAAAAGAAGCATCAACCATGGGTATGCCACGCGGAAATAGACCATGTATATATTATGCGGTATAATCACCAGATGTGCAATTGGGAGAGGATGAAACGGGAATCCGAACCGATCAGTTCCTGCAGCTCCGTTGTTTTTTTCTTGAATGTCAGAGGTATATATATGTATATATGAATTATAGAAGAATGCACCGACGCTGAGCTAATCGCGTGATTTACATAAATTTGAATTACTCCACACGTGCCATTAACACTCGGGATCCGTTGTCATCGCAGGGCAACCAACGGGCGCTCGAAGGATTGACATTGTCGTCATCATGTACTTCTTCTCCTACCTTCATTTTGCCGTCGCACTCATATACCTCTGTTTCGCCCTCGCCATAATTCGGCTCAATCATCGATCGATACTCAATTGGAGTGCCGCGGCTGCCTTCTCCTGTTTTTTCATCTGGAGCTTCTCCTTTGTTTTTGTTCACCATCCGGCCGTCTCCAGAGATACCGCGCGGATCTTCTTGAATATAAGCGCAATCGGAGGCATTGTTTTTCCGGTTTTTCTCCTCTGGCTCGCTCTCTTGATAAGGGGTGTTCGGTCGAAGCTGCTCTTTCTGGTCACGCTGCTGCTGCCGCTTGTGCTCATAACTGCTCAGTTCTCCGGATTCCCCATGACCCGCATTGCGGGATCCGTCGCCATGTCATATGGGTGGCGGATGGTTTTCACCGACACGATATGGTATCGTCTTTACGCTGTTCATTCCACCGTAACGACGATAGCCGTACTGCTCCTTCTTGTGGGTACCTGGAAAAGCCCCAGTCACCCCAGATTCCAACGCACCCAGGCCAAAATCATGCTTGGTGCCGGATTTTGTGCAATCGCGCTTAATTATGGTCTGTCCGCACTTGCCAGCCAGTTGTCGCTGAGCCAAAGCATGCTCAACGATACGGCCTTTCTGGGCTGGGCAGCGGTGATCTACGTCGGAATCCATAAGTATCGTCTCTTTTCTGCCTCACCGGAAAACTCTCCGGTCGAAATCCTGAATACTATTCGCGATGGCATAGTGATAACCGACCGAGAAAACAAGGTTACCTATGCCAATCCCGAAGCACAGCGGATGTTTCACACCCACCTCGACCATTCGTTCTCGCCTGCCACATTGGGTATCGATGAAGAAGACATGGCGGATTCCCGGGGATCCAGGAACTTTCGTGGAACTATCGTCGACAGTGAAGGCAACACCAGCAACCTTCTGGTAGCAACTTCCTTCGTCCGGAAAAACGATGAAACGATCCAGGGACGTGTGTTTGCGATCAGGGACATCTCGGAATTTCTCCGGATGCAGAACGAACTCGAGCGCACGCAACGTTTTGAAACCCTTGGCATTTTTGCCGGGGGAATTGCCCATGACCTCAATAACATGCTCGGGGGATTGTTCGGCTACGTTGACCTTGCACGTATCTGCGAAGTGTCAGACAGCCCGGCCGCACCGTACCTTCAGAAGGCATGCGCTACCTTTCCCAGTCTTATCGGCCTGACACGCCAGCTCCTCTCCTTCGCAAAAGGCAGCTACCCTTCCGCTGAGACCTTCGATGTGGTGCCTGTCGTACAGCATGCCGCTCAGCTTGCACTGAGCGGGAGCGCTATCGTTTTCGAGTTCGACGGACACAAAGACGTAAAGCTGGTGAAAGCCGATGCCGGGCAGGTCACTCAGGTTATCAACAACCTGGTAGTGAATGCACGACAGGCAATGGCTGGTAGGGGCACGATTTCCGCCAGAGTCTCCAATGCGCCTGCTCCCGCCAATATGGTAGAAATAATCGTTTCGGACACTGGGCCGGGTATTCCCGAAAACGTGTTACCCAATATTTTCAGCCCGTTTTATACCACAAAAGAACACGGCAGCGGGTTAGGACTCTCGACAAGTAAGCGCATTATCGAACACCATAATGGCGTGCTGGAAATTCTCAAAACCTCTTCGAAAGGATCCATATTCAGGATTCTGTTACCGGCCTCGGATGAAGAAATCCGCAAAGAAATTAGCCTTGATCACGCGGTCACCGAAAGTAAGACGGGAACGGTACTGGTAGTAGACGATGACCAGGGAATTCGTGAAATGGCCACTGACTTACTGAAATGCCTGGGCTACGAAGTTACGGCGGTAGGAATCGCCGATTCGGCTATCAGCGAAATCCGGACGGCTATCGGATCCGGACAGAAGCTTACGGCGGCCATTCTGGACTTCACCTTGAAAGGTGAGGACGATGGGTTCTCCCTGGCAGGAAGAATCCGTGACCATGCCCCGGATCTCCCCCTGATTCTCTCCAGCGGATACAGCTTTGATGTCGATAGCGATCAAGACAAACTCGATATGTTCTCCGGAGTCCTCAAGAAACCGTACACCCTCGCCGATGTAACCGCCGTCATGAGCCATCTCTCCCAAAAGGCCACAGCGCAGAACTGAAATGGTACTCAGGGCCAACTCCTCCGAGATCCCGGTGCACACAGCGAACGCACCTCCGGAATGCTTGCTGAAACCTGCGGCTCTTCTCGGTTCTGATTGAGCGATTGAGAATTAACCGATTGACTGAGCATTTCCCGCTTTCACACTCGCCGTTTTCACAATTTTCTCGATTCCCGAATGCTCCGGGACAAGCCACGACTCCCCATCGACCCTGGTTACCGAGGCGACAAGTTCCGGGGGGTCGCCTTCACGGCGCGAGACGATTTCATACGGAACGTTCCTGCCCAGAACCCGCTTGATCGTCTTGAGCACTTCCATGATCGAATACCCTGTTCCGGTCCCCAGATTCACCGTCACCGATTCTCTTTGACCGCGGAGATGCTCCAGCGCCCGGACATGCGCCGCGGCAAGATCGCTTACGTGAACGTAATCCCGCACACACGTCCCGTCTTCGGTTGGATAGTCATCCCCGAATACCTTCAACATCGGCTTGCGCTTGACCGCCGCATGAATCGCAAGCGGGATCAGGTGAGTCTCGGGATCATGCCGCTCACCCAGTTCTCCATCCGGGTCCGCACCGGCGGCATTGAAATAACGGAGAATCGCGTAGCGGAGGCCATAGGCCGGAGCATAATCCTTGATCATCTTCTCACATATCAGTTTTGTCTGCCCGTAGGGATTTATGGGTCGCTGCGGATGCTCAACGGGTATGGGGACCGTCTCCGGTATGCCGTATGTCGCACAGCTGCTGGAAAAAACCAGACGCTGCGTACCGGCCTCCCGCATTGCCTCGAGAAGAGTGTGCATCCCAACTACATTGTTCCGGTAATACATCGATGGTTCAGAGGTTGACTCCCCGACATAGGCGAAAGCGGCGAAATGAAGAACGCCGCACGGGCGGTGGCGCTTCAGTACTCCTGTCAGCCTTTCGCGATCCAGGATATCGCCCTGCTCGAATGGTCCCCACTTAACCGCATCCCGATGCCCGCGAGAGAGGTTATCGTAAACAACCGGGGTATACCCGGCCTCGCTCAATGCTTTACACGCATGACTGCCGATATACCCTGCACCACCGGTGACAAGAACTGTCTTTGTGCTTTTTCGATTCACCGTACGCCCCTATTCTTCTACTGACTTTACCAGAGCGGCATCGACTTTGATAGCCGCCCGTCCGAGCCCCTCCACCGAAAGCACCAGTTTGTCGGCGTCACGAACATGAATGATGTCTCCTCGGATTCCCCGCAGCGGACCCCGGAAGACTTCCACCGTCTCGCCTTCTTCGAAGGTTTCCAACGGCTCCATCTCGATCCCAAGCTCGAGACTGAGATAGATCTGACTCAGCTCCCGGACAAACCGCTTCTGATGACGAACTTCGATGATATTCACCAGGCGATTCTTTTTGTAAAGTTCATGGCGGCGTTCCGGCTCGAGGGCAAAGCTGATATAGCCGGGAAACAACGGCATGATAGATTTACGCGGCTTATTGTTGTCCTGCCGGCGGATCACCTTGGTGTAAAGTGGAAGATAATACTCGATACCGGCGTTCATAAGATCCCACGCCATTGCCTTTTCCTGGCGCGGACGAAGTTTCGCGATCCACCAGGGCTGCTCGGCCTGATCGATAGCCCGACCAGGAAAACGCGATGGCGGATTCTCATCGACTCGTTTCATTGGACCCTTTCCTGATGCTTATGCTCCATACCGATGGCGGTATTCATCGATTCGCCCTTTCATGGCATCATCGATCAAGACCCTGCCGCCAACGGGGCTGTTGTGAAGATACGTCACTATCTCATCGAGCGTCACAATTGCGGCTGTCCGGATCCCGAACTCAGCTCCCACTTCATCCAGTGCAGCTTTACCTCCGGGCCCTTTCTCCTGGCGATCCACCGAAACGATCAACCCCGCCAGATCGATTGCCGCGGCGCCCTTGAGCACCGGAACCGTTTCGCGAATCGAGGTCCCCGCCGTGGTGACATCTTCGATAATCAACACCCGCGCACTATCGGACAGCTTCTGCCCCACAAGGCTCCCGCCTTCACCGTGGTCCTTAACTTCTTTACGATTAAAACAAAACCCGGCATCGTGGTCAAACAGCGTATACAGCGCACCGGCGGCGGTGACACACAACGGGATACCTTTGTACGCCGGCCCAAACAACACATCGAACGCATCGGCGAAATGCTCTCTGATTGCCCGTGCGTAAAACTCTCCCAGCCGGTGAATCTGCGAGCCGGTGCGGTAGTTTCCCGTGTTAACGAAATAGGGCGTTTTGCGACCGCTCTTGGTCATGAAATCACCGAAGGTCAGAACACCACATTCGACCATGAACTCAATAAACTCTTCTTTATACTTCTCCATGCGTTTATCCCCAACGATTATATATGGATAATGGTTCTTTGCTGTTGTCCAAACACTGTTCATCTCCCCGTCTGTGCTCTACGTACATCAGGGTATCTCCAGCTGAAGGCCATCGTAGGCAAAGGTGATCCAGTCCGGCAGAAGAGCCGAGTCGGTCCGGTAGTCGATATCATGCGACATATGCACGAACAGGCATCGCTTTGGCGCGATTCTTCTGGCCAATGCAATGCTTTGCGGAAGAATCAGGTGAGTCGCGTGCTCCCGCTCCAGGCGAAGACAGTTCAGGATAAGGGTATCCAGCCCGTCCAGCTTCTCAACCGTAGTGTCATCCATCTCTTTGAGATCAGGTATATAGGCCAGATCACCGATCCGGTAGCCGTAACATCCGTCAAGCGCACCGTGTACCACGGGTAATGGCGTCACCCGCTCCCCGCACAACTCCATCGGCCCATCGATCGGATGAGTTTCCAGCCGTGGAATGCCGCCGCCTACAAACGTATTCGGATTGAACACATAGTCAAACGTCCGGCGAATACCATTCATGCTCTCTTTGGAGCCGTACAGTGTAATCGACTTCTCGCGCGTGTACGACCGGATATCGGGAATACCCATAATATGGTCGGCATGATTATGTGTGATCAAAACGGTATCGATCCCCCGCACCCGCTCCCGAAGCACCTGATCCCGGAAATCGGCGGATACATCGACAAGGATCCGACCCTGGCCGCACTCAACCAGTATCGAACACCGCGTCCGCGAGAGTTTCGGGTCGACGCCCTCAAGGGCATCCCGGCAGATATCCCGCGGGCAGCGCGCGTAGTCGGTCATCATGCAATCTATCGAGGGCACACCATGTGAAGTCCCTGTGCCAAGAAACGTTATATTCATAGAGAGTGAAAATACGTTGCTACAAAATGGTGGGTGCAAAGGAATTCACTGCTTGCTTTCCGTTACGGTTTCGGGTATACTCAGAGAATGGGGATGGCCCGTAAAACCTGCCGTAACCTCAGCAATTCTGACGGATGTAGCGGTTAGGGTACCACTTTTTTCTTACCGAAGGTCCATTGACCATGACACGCCATGCACCTGCTATTCTAATCGTCGATGACGAAGCGGATTTTCGGGACATGCTCCACGAATTTCTTGCAATGTGCGGGTTCACTGTTCTGGAGGCCTGCGACGCCGAAGAAGGTATGAAGGCCTTTGAGACAGGCAGAGTCGACCTGGTCATCATGGACCTGATCATGCCGAAAGCGTGGGGCGATGCCACCATGCGGGAAATGCGCAGAATCCGGCCGGATCTGGGCATCGTGGTGATCACTGGCGATTCATGCAATGCGGCGCTTACAAACCTCCAGAAAGAAGCTGGTTTTCTGAGCATTCTTCGAAAGCCGTTTCTCCTCAATGACCTCCTTGGGCTGGTACATCACCTTCTGGGACTCGATTCCGAAACCGGAACCTTCATAAACGGTACATCGGGCCTTGGAAATCCCGCCACCCCCGGTCCTTCACCTGCCGACACGAATAGCAGCCGTAGAAGCACGTGAAGTGACCTGTCTCTTCGCTGTCTGCTCGTATAACGCCATTCTGTCTTTCTGATCTCCCATTCTGCCCCTGTCTTCTCTGGCATATCGCTTGCCCCTTTTTCAGGGTGTGCAAGGGGTTGTAGTACAATGCAGGGGAGGACCATATGAAAGGTGAAGAAACAGGGCGGCTGCCAAGCCAGCCGTTTATCGTAGAGGGAGCGTTTGCGGGTGGGACGGCGGGGCTTTTTCTTCTGTTTGGATATGCTATCAACGCTGCTACTGAGGCAGTCGCCGGGATTGTTTTCGCCAAGAGCCTGATCCTGACTGCCCATGTAATCCTCGTTTTCACGCTGTTTGCGATCTACTCTGTGCAGGCGGAGAAAAGCGGGGCAATCGGACGAGCAGGTATGATTCTGGCAGAACTGGGAACGGTCCTGGTCTCGGCGAACCTTCTGGTCGAGATCGTCGCACTCTCGGGGCTCCAGTTCGAACGCATTGTCAATGCACCGCTTCTGGTAATAGTCGACACGGTGGGACCTTCGGCATTTGGTCTGGGCGTACTTTTTCTCGGGGTCGCCACCATGATCACGGGATCTCTTCCGCGGGTCGCCGGTGCTCTTCTGGTTCTGGGCACGATCATCTTTGCAACCACCCTTTTTACGCCACGCATGATCGGGTGGTTTTCGGCAATCGGTGCGGCTCTAACCGGCGTTGGCTTCTCGATAGCCGGCGTTGCCCTCTTTGCCAAGCGAGGCGCTGTACTGCCCGAAGAAAACCAGCCGCAACTCTAAAAGTACTACCCTGAAAGTCATCGGCTGTCTGGCACGAAACAGCGGATAGCCGGTGACCTTTTTCTTGGTGGTGTTTATGGCCCACCGGTGTGAACTTTTGCTGCGCAGAGCTTACTTTTTGTACAAACCTTTTTTCACACCTGGTCCAAACATATGCCACTTACCATTCTTGCGACCTCAGACATACACCTGGGGATGAAATTCACGGGGTATCCCGAGATTCAGGAAGAGCTCGCTCAGGCGCGGTTTTCAGCGTTGCAGAAACTGGTCACTCAGGCCAATGAACATGACTGCGATGTATTCATCATCGCAGGGGATCTGTTCGACCGTTTAAGCGTTACGAAACGAGATATCCTCCAGGCCCGGCAGATTCTGGGAGAATTCCAGGGCGCTCTCGTCGCCGTGCTTCCCGGCAACCATGATTTCATCAGCCCCGGCGAATCCGACCTCTGGTCCCGGTTTTCCGAATCCACAGCCGGAAACGTCCTCGTTCTGGCGCACCAGAACCCGTATCCACTCATGTCATCGTTGGACATCGATGCATGCCTTTATCCCGGGCCCTGTACTTCCAAGCATTCCTCAGTCAACACAATCGACTGGATCCCGCCGAAAACGGACCGGGATTCGTGCCGTTTTCACATCGGTATCGCTCATGGCAGCCTCCAGGGCCTGTCGCCCGATATCCAGGGAAACTACTTCCCGATGACTCCCGAAGAACTGCGAAAACACGAGCTGGACCTCTGGCTGCTCGGGCACACGCACCGGCCATGGTCGCAGGGGAATGTCTATAATCCCGGCACACCGGAACCTGATGGGTTCGACTGTGATCACCAGGGATCCGCGGTTCTGATACAAATGCAAGAGAATGGGTCGATCGAATCTCAGAGTGTGCCCTGTGGCACCTACTTATTCGAGCACGCCTCCGAAACCGTCGAATCGGTGTCCGACATCAACCGTATCGCCTCCCACTTCAGGCGGGAAAGCTACCAAAGAACCATCCTCAAAATGACCGTAGATGGACGCCTGTCAAAGACCGATTACGATGCACTCGGTGAGCTTCGTGCCGCGGTGGAGGAAAACGTCAAGCACCTTTATTCCTTCCAGAGCCACGTACGTGAGGAGATCTCTTCGGGGGATATCGATGCCGAGTTTACCGAGGGTTCCTTTCCCCACCGGCTTCTGACCGCACTTTGCAATGACCCGGAAGACGCCGAGGCACTCCAGACAGCCTATCAGCTTCTTGGGGAAATTCGCTCATGATCATTCAACAGATCACCTTGAAACCGTTTGCCGGAATCGCCAATAAGACACTCCAGCTCCAAAGCGGTCTTAATGTCATTCTCGGTCCGAATGAAGCCGGAAAATCGACGTTTTTCCGCGCAGTACAATGTGCATTGTTTCTGCCGGTAAAAGCGCGAAAGAACTCCAGAGAATGGATCGAGGCTCAGCGCATCATACCGGTCGACGGCGATACCGCAACGGTGGAGCTTCGGTTTACCCTTCGAGATAAGCCATACGTGCTCGAAAAGAGCTGGGGCGCATTTCAGGAAACAAAGCTTGAAATTCCCGGCGGCACGGTACTACGCGATCCCGATTCGATTGACACCACCCTCGGACACGTTCTGCCTGCCCCCGAAGCGACGTGTCGATCCGTTCTGATGGCACATCAGGGCGGTCTTCCCGAAACGCTACGTCATATCGAATCCGATGGCACGACCGCCGGCTCCCTTGGCGACATGCTTCGCTCGGCAGTCCGCGAAACCGACGGCATCTCGGTGGAAGCCTTCAAGGAAAAGCTCGACGCCGAATACAAAAGGTATTTCAGCCGGTGGGACCGGCTGCACGAATGCCCCGAAAACAACAGGGGAATCAACAAGCCGTACGTGAAGGATGTCGGTGAGGTTCTGGGCGCGTATTACACCATGGAACGCACAAAGGCCGCTTTGGAGCAGGTACGGAAGTACGAAGAAGAACGTGATCGGCTGGTTACCGGGATTGCCCACGTTCGGGCGGCAATGGATGAGCATGAGCGATTTCTCGAGAAGAATCGACCGGTACTGGAATCGGCCCGCGAACGGCGCACTCTGGAAGCCGAACGCGAAGCACAAAAGGCAGGGCTTACCACGATGCAAGCCGACAACGAACGATGGCCTGTTGCCGAAATGGAATCCGCCCGAATTCGGGGGCAGCTTCCCGAATTGGAGGACAAACTCGAGAGACTCATCGGCGAACAGGAAACCGCCGAACATTCTGCCACCACTGCATCGTTGCGCGAGCAGTTGTCAAAGGCAACGGCTGTCAAGGAATCCCTTAAAAAGGCCGAAACCGTGCTGCGCGACGCGCCCTGCGTCACCGGCGATCAAATCGAGAGCATCCGGTCTCTCGGCGAGAGGGTGTCGCGTCTGGAAGCCTCGATGAAAGCGGGAAAACTGACTCTTGCCTTTACCCCAAGGCGGTCATGCCCCGTTCGCGTCCGACGCGATCTCGCAGAAGCCCAAGACAGCACCATCGCCGCAGAGGAAGAATCAACCATTCAGGCCGGGCGACGCATTACACTCGAAACAGAGGACTGGTCGCTGATTGTCACCTCAGGTGACCCCGCCGACGTCGAGGAACTACAGGCGGAACTGGAACGTGCCCGAGGGGAGCTTACCTCGCTGCTCACCACCTGCAAGGTTGGATCCTACGAAGAAGCGCGGGACAAAGCGGCTGCTTACGCTACGGCGCACCAGGAAGTTGCATCGCAGCAAAAGACGCTCGCGCTCATCCTGGGAGATACCGACTACACTAAGCTCATGGAGCGGGTCGAAGCCCTGGGGCCCCGATCGGAAACCCGGCCCCTGTCCGAAATTGTCCAGGAACGTACCGAGGCCGTCCATGCCCATAAGGAAGCCATGCGTCGGGAACGCGAGCTTATCGCCGAGATCGAGTCGCTCCAGGAAACATATACCGATAAGATGAGCCTTCTGCTCAAAGTCGCGGAAACGGCAACCCGGGAAAAGTCCCTTCGAGAGTCAATCGATTCCCTCGCACCTCTCCCCCCCGACTGCACCGACCCATCGGCTTTTCTCGAAAAATTTTCTGCTATGGAGAACGAGTTCAGATCGCTGCAGCAACGCCATACCGAACTCTCCCTGAAACGAGCAGGCCTCGAAGGATCGGAGCCCGAAGAGTCTTCCGAGGATCTCGAGACGGCGCTTGTAGAAGCGAACGAGCGACTGCGGAATATACGCCGCAAAGCCGAAGCTGTCGCACGAATTGCCGAAGTCTCCGATCGGATTCTTTCCGAATCGGACACGGACACATTTGCGCAACTCGAGCGCGAACTCGTCCAGACCACCACTGCAATGACACGTGGAAAATACGAAGAAATTACTATGAACGATGCATTTCTTCAGGGGGTGGTGCGTCCCGATGGAGCCGCGGTGGAATATGACCTTCTTTCCGGTGGCACAAAAGATGCCATAGCGCTTGCACTCCGATTGACTATCGCATCGTATTTTCTCCGCTCCTCCGGTGGGTTTTTATTCCTGGATGATCCCCTGGTCGACATGGACCCCGACCGGCAGGCAGCAGCCGCGAAGCTTCTGGCGTCCTTCGCGTCGAAAAAACAGCTGATCATCTTCACCTGTCATCCTTCACATGCCAGACTTTTCGGAGATGGAGAGAATTTGATCGTGTTTCGCGGACCCAACGCCTGAAAGCAATCGTGGTATGCCGGCACTCTATCCTGGATATACTCCCCTCATGGTGCATGCATGATTCAATCGATTCCAAACGACTCATTTGTACTCGTTGTGCTTGCCGGCATCGCGATATTGACCACGCTCCTCATCGGGGCAATTCTGGCGCTTCGTACTCGGCGTTTTTTCGAGG
>JBEPYC010000067.1:0-13664 GCA_041641555.1 Chitinivibrionales bacterium
CACCGTGCTCATGAAATCGCGGCGGAAAGCATACTCTCCCGATAATGGTTGTCGAATCCGTGCCAGTTCTGGGAAAAACGTTGCCAGAAAAGGCCTGACCATAATCTCAGTCACTCGTCCCCCCTGGTTGTCCGCCAGGTTTCCATTCAAAGCCAAGGGACGCTTGTAAAAAGCTTTAGCAAAGGAAACACCCCTGTTTTGGACAAATGGGCCGATTAAAGCATACACAAATCGAGCATCAAAGTCAACGATATCGGCATCTATGCAAACAACGATATCTCCCCGGGTCACGAATTGGGATTTCCACAGAGCTGTACCCTTGCCGTTTGGACAGCCCGCAGGATCGATCTCCGAAACAGAATGTACGGTAGCGCCCGCCATTCGGGCTTCTTCACGCGTTCCATCGGTCGAATCACCATCCATGACCACGATTTCATCGACCAGAGGAATCGATTCTTGAAGCTGCGCACGAACTTTGTGAATGATACGTCCGATTTGGTCCTGCTCATTGAGAGCGGGAATAACAACACTGACCGAAAGCCCTTCCTGCCGAAGTTTCCTGTGAAGGTTCGCCAACGGAAGAAACTGCTGATAATGGAAGAGGCGGTTAGATTGGGACATGCACGAACGAGTCTAAGCTGGAGAAAGGACAGGTTTCAATAGGTTAGAACGGGGGTATTCCCGAGCAAAATCGGGTGCGAGAATGGGTTTCAGAATTAAACCACCAATATACATATTGACAGCTCAATGCTCGACGTTTTATTTTCTCAAGACTGTCCGGTTCTGGGTAGCTTGCTCAGAACCGGTTCTCTATGGGAGAGCGCCCCAGGAACGGCTCACAGTGCCGGCTCTTCCCGTACACGTGCTCGGACGACACAGTTGAGCGTTTTCAAAGGTAACGAAAGGTTGCTACAATGAAAACCGTGGTGGTAAATCACAAAGAAATCAAACGAGAATGGTACCTAGTCGATGCCGAAGAAGTGGTTTTGGGCCGCTTGGCTTCGAAGGTTTCTCAGATCTTGCGCGGCAAAGGCAAGCCGGCCTTTTCTCCGAACCAGGACCATGGTGACAACGTAATCGTAATCAATGCCGACAAGATACGTGTTACCGGAAACAAAGCCGACCAGAAAGAGTATTTTCGTCATTCGACGTATGCCGGAGGCGGAAAGACTCGAACGCTGAGGCAGCAGATGGAGCTTGATTCGACCAAGGTCATCAACGATGCGATCCATGGGATGCTCCCTAAAAACACGCTGGGTCGTGCGATGATCCGTAAACTTCATACATATTCGGGGCCAACGCATCCGCACGAGGCTCAGAATCCAAAGGTTTTGTCTTTAGACTAGATACACCAACAAGGAGTAGCAGGGTTTGGAAAGTGCCTACACTGCAACCGGCAGAAGAAAAAACGCTATCGCCCGGGTCATTTTGAAACCCGGTAAAGGCGAGCGAACTGTGAACGGAAGACCATTGAATGAGTACCTGTGCAGCGACACACTGGCTGTCAGCACAGAACAGCCATTTGTGTTTCTTCAGGCCCAGCAATCATTCGACCTTGTTGCCAAGGTCGAGGGCGGTGGCTTGAGTGGACAATCCGGCGCGATCCGCCTCGGAGTTGCCCGTGCTCTGGCGAAAGTCAGTGAAGATAATCGCAAGCAACTGCGCAAGAATGGTTTTCTGACCCGTGACTCCCGCTCTGTGGAACGAAAGAAGTACGGGCAGGCCGGCGCTCGCAAGCGGTTCCAGTTCTCGAAACGGTAAACGTTTTTATCTCAGTTTTATCTCAGTTTTATTGAAATCTCTCACACCGTGCCAGCGAAACCGCGGGTGTCTCGTACAGGCGGGATCCGGTTTCGCGCCAAAGCCGGTGGAGGAACAACCCTTACATTAAGGAGCTTTGCATGCCTCAGGTATCTCTGCAGGACCTTTTGGAAGCTGGTGCGCATTTCGGGCATCAGACCAAGCGCTGGAACCCCAAGATGAAGCGATATATCCTTTGTTCACGTAACGGGATATACATCGTCGACCTCGAAAAGACTATCAACGGAATCAACCGCTTTGTGAATCGCGTCAAGCAGGAAGTAGCTGCCGGCGGCAAAGTACTCTTTGTTGGTACCAAAAAGCAGATAAAAGACTGCATTCGCGAAGAAGCGACCCGCTGCGGGATGCCTTTCGTAACCGAGCGCTGGCTTGGTGGAATGCTCACCAATTTCCAGACTATTCGCCAGAGCATTCGTAAACTCGAGAAAATCGAAGCCATGGAAAACGATGGTACCATGGAAGCTCTCCCGAAGAAAGAAGCACTTTCATTGGCTAAGAAGAAGGGTAAGCTTCTCAGTGTTCTCGGTGGTATCCGGCACCTTCGGAAACCGCCCTCACTGGTCTTTGTGGTCGATACTACCAAAGAACACATTGGTGTAGCTGAAGCCCGTCGTCTCCGGATTCCCATCGGCGGCATTGTCGATACCAACTGTGATCCAGAGGAAATGGACTTCGTTATCCCTGGTAACGACGATGCACTGAAGTCGGTAAGCCTTATCACCAAGACCATTGCCGATGCAGTACTGGAGGCTGGTGGACAGCAGGCCGAGCAAGCCGTCAAAGAAGAAAAAGATGGCGCACAGGCTCCTGAGGATGCCGACTCTGAAGCCGAAGGGGTGGTTGAGGAGGAAGAAGGCGGATCAGAATCTCGTCCGCGGAAGCGTCGAGTGGTTCGACGAAAGATGGTCGAATCCTCAGACGAATGATTTTCGAAGGGGCACGGTTTGGTAATCGTGCCCCGAATCTTTTCGACCCGCCAGACAGCATACAGGCACGTTCCGTCGGGGCATTCAGGGACAGTACGAAACTGCATACATAAAGGAGAGGGAAATGGACATAACGGCCGGTAAAGTAAAAGAACTACGTGAAAAAACCGGACTCGGCATGATGACGTGCAAAAAGGCACTTACCGACGCCGGCGGAGATATGGAAAAGGCCATTGAAGATCTTCGGAAACAAGGTGAAACAACTGCCGCCAAGCGTGCCGGCAAGGCTGCCAAAGAGGGCAAGATCGCTGTTACCAGCGACACCAAACAGGCCATTGTCTATGAAGTCAATTGTGAGACCGACTTTGTGGCCCGTAACGAAGATTTTCTTGCTTTTTTTGAGGCCCTTGGTGGAGAGCTCTTGAGCCAGTCTCCCGCTGATGTGCAGAGTGCGATGGCCATGAAGTCCGAGCTGTTTCAGGGACAGAATGTCGAAGGGAAAATCACCGAGCTCATGGGAAAAATTGGCGAAAAAATCACCTTCCGCCGTTTTCAGGGAATCCAATACAACCCGGAAAATGAAGGTGTCTTTTCGTACATCCATGGTAACGGTAAAATTGGCGTTCTGGTCAAGGTCGCTGCGGAAACTCCTGAAGCAATCAAATCGCAGGCTGTTGCCGACCTCGGTAAGGACCTTGCAATGCAGGTTGCGGCATCCAACCCCATCGCGGTCGACCGTGATAGTGTCCCATCAGACATGGTTGAGAAGGAGCGGGAGATTTACAAGACTCAGGCCGAAAACTCGGGTAAACCCGAAAAAATCTGGGACAAAATTGTCGATGGCAAGTTGAACAAGTATTTCGCTGAGATCTGTCTTGTTGAGCAGATCTTTATCAAGAACACGGATCAGAAGGTTTCAGACCGTGTAGCCGAAGCTGCAAAAGCGGCAGGTTCGGGTCTGAAGGTGGTATCGTTCGTTCGCTATGAGCTTGGAAGCGACGAAGAAGAAGAGGAATAGAAAACCAATGGGTGCCAGGTACAAGCGAATTCTGCTTAAACTCAGCGGCGAGGCTTTGGCCGGTGATCGTGAATACGGTATATCCTCGGATGTAGCTCGCTACATTGCCGGCCAGATCCAGGAAGCCAGGACGCTGGGCGCCCAGATCGGGATCGTAATAGGTGGAGGTAATATATTCCGTGGGGTTGCGGGTACTCTCGATGGGATTCCTCGAACGATGGGTGATTCTATCGGGATGCTTGCAACCGTTATAAACTCTCTTACCTTACGTGCCCACTTTTTAAAAGAAGGCATACCAACAAAGGTATACAGCGCATTAGCAATTGAGAAAACAGTCGAGCCATTTGTCTCGGAGCAGGCAATTGCCGATCTGGAGCAGGGTAATGTCGTGATCGTTGCCGGGGGTACGGGAAATCCTTTTTTCACCACCGACACCGCCGCGGCACTTCGCTGCGCAGAAATACAGGCCCAGGTACTGATGAAAGCCACGAAAGTCGATGGAGTGTACGATCGTGATCCGGCGCTGGATACAGCCGCAGTTAAATTCGACACTATCAGCTATTCGGAAGCTCTATCCAAGAAACTTCGTGTGATGGACATGACAGCCATGTCTCTTTGCATGGAAAACGACATACCCATAGTGGTTTTCAAGCTTATGGAACCGGGAAATCTGCGCGAATGCGTTGAAGGCAAGCCCGTTGGCTCGACCATCATAAAGGAGGCGTAACTCGATGAGTATCGTTGATCAGAATTACAGCGAAGCGTCCAGTCGGATGGAAAAGACAATCGAAAGCCTCAAAAAGGATCTGGGACACATCAGGACCGGCCGGGCCAGTCCATCTGTCCTGGATGGGATCAAAGTTGACTACTACGGCTCAATGATGCCCGTGAATCAGGTTGCAACGATTTCGGTTCCGGAAGCTCGTACCATAATAGTGCAGCCGTGGGAAAAACAGATGATCCCAGTCATCGAAAAGGCTATCAAGGCTTCGGATCTCGGTCTGAATCCACAAAGCGATGCCAACCTTATTCGCGTGCCGATCCCTCCCCTGTCCGAGGAACGACGAAAAGAGCTGGTAAAAACCAGTAAACGGATTGCCGAGGAGAACAAGGTCGCTATCCGGAACATCAGACGTGATGCCAACGACCGAATGAAAAAGGCGGAAAAGGACAAGGAAGTCACCCAGGACGATGCGAGAAAAGCATTGGACGAAATTCAGAAGCTTACCGATAAACAAATCGAGAATGTCGATAAGATCCTCGCTGTAAAAGAAAAAGAGATTATGGAAGTGTAACGGTTCCTCTTCTCCAAACTCGATACCATAAGCCCTGCTCTCAGCAGGGCTTTTTTTTATTGAAGGAACCTCAAAAGTGATCCAGGCTTTGTTCCACCGGCCCAAAGATGTATTTTTTACCGTTCATTTTTCGATTGCCGGGTAGATACGATTGGCGATCTACCCCCGCGCTACGCACAGTTGACTTAAGAGGATTATTCAATACATGAACGTTCCCGGACATATTGGCATAATCATGGACGGAAACGGCCGATGGGCAAAGCAGCGGGGGCTTCCACGCACAGCTGGTCATCGGGCGGGTACCAGTGCAACGCGGGAGATCGTTCGTGCCTGCGGTGAACTGGGCGTTTCGTACCTGACGATTTATGTCTTCTCTGCCGAAAACTGGGGGCGCCCCCGACTCGAGGTGCGTCTTCTGATGGACCTGCTGGTAGAAATGATTCGCCGGGAGGTGACCGAACTCAACAAGAACAACGTCCGTCTCCATGCCATTGGAGACCTCAGCCGGCTTCCTGCAAAATCCCACCAGGAGCTTCAAAAAGGAATCGAGCAGACCAGCGAGAATACTGGTCTCAACCTGGTACTTGCATTGAGCTATGGTGGGCGTTCGGAAATTGTCTGGGCAGCCAAACAGGCGGCACGTGATGCCATGCAGGGTAAACTGGAGCTGGACGACCTGGATGAGACCAGCTTTGCACAATACCTGCATACATCCGGGATGCCGGATCCAGAGCTTATTATCCGCACGGGTGGCGAACAGCGCATCAGCAATTTCCTTATCTGGCAATGCGCCTACTCGGAATTGTACATCACCGATGTTCTCTGGCCAGATTTTAACAAAGACCGTTTAATCGAGGCAATCGAAGACTATACGAAGCGAGAACGTCGCTTTGGGAAAGTTAAGCCCTGACCATGGCATTTAGTAATCTGGGAAAGCGCTTGTTCTTTGCTCTCTGGGCTATTCCCCTGGGGTGGTGGGTCATGAACTCACGGCTGTCGCTCATTCCTTCTTCATTTGCCGAAAACGCACTGAATCGTACGGACCTGGCCGTTTATCCCGGTCAGATCGGTTCAATTATTCTTGTTCTGATAGCCGCATTCGAGTATACGAGAATGCTATCGATACGCTATCGTAAGAACGGGTTTTGGCTTATCTACATCTGGCTGATTTTTCAATTTCTGACGTATTTTTTCCCTTCACTTGCGCTGAGCATTCGTTTCGATAAGGACATGTATGTCCTTCTTATTGCCGTGGCCGCCGAAGCCACCTTCTGGGGGCAGACCTCACAGCGCTGGAAGCGAGCCAGTCTGCTTTTCAGCGGCACAGTCTTCCTCTCAACAGCTGGTTTCTCCCTCCTCGGATTATACGAGGAACCGTTCCAGAAGATTTTTTCTCCCATTTACCAGCATGCGATGCTCTCACAGCTTGGAATCGTAATAGTGGTCGCCGCGATTTTCCTGTGCGATACCTCCGCTTATTTCATCGGTTCGCTCCTGGGTAAACACCACTTCAGCTCTATAAGTCCCAAAAAGACAATCGAGGGGAGCGTGGCCGGACTGGGTGCTTCGGTGGTGGTAACCACTATAGGATGGGTCTGGCTTGTGGATAGCCAGTATCCGGCATATCTTGGTGTCATACTTGGCATTCTGATTGGTGTTTCGGCACAGGCGGGGGACCTTCTTGTCAGTCTCATGAAAAGATATTTTCAGGTAAAAGACGCCTCGGACATAATACCCGGGCATGGGGGTATTCTCGATCGATTTGACAGCATCTTTTTTTCCATGCCAATTGTCAGCTTGTTTATGGTTGTCGTTGATAAGATTTATTGATTAGATCACCCGGAGTAGTCCTATTCTACGCCGATTACACGTTCTGTATTGCAGTATGGATTCTCTTTTCGAGAACATCGTATTCACACGCACGATCCCATTCGGAGAATAGCTGTGACAGATATTTTATTGCTCGGGGCAACTGGGTCAATTGGAACCAGTGCAGTGAGAATCGTCCGACAGTTTCCTGAGCTGTTCAGAATAGTAGGAGTTTCGGCCAACAAGAATGTCGATGCTCTTCTTGCAATCGTGGGCGAGTTTTCACCACAGTGGGTTCATGTCGGTGATCACGATGCTGCGTCTCGGGCCGAAGGTCACCTGCCGTCCGGATGCAAACTGCTCAAAGGGCGCAAGGGACTGGAAGAGCTTGCCTCGGAAGCAGAATACGACATTCTTCTCAATGCCCTTGTTGGCGAAGTTGGCCTGCGACCGACCGTTGCATCACTCAAACGAAACAAACGGGTGGCCCTTGCCAATAAAGAAAGCCTGGTGATCGGCGGCGACTACATACGCACCATTCTTGCACAGGGAAACGGGGAACTCGTCCCGGTCGACAGTGAGCACAGTGCCATCCTCCAATGTTTGACGGGGGAAAACCGCCAGGCAATCGAGTCGATTATCCTGACCGCATCCGGGGGGCCTTTCCGGCACACGCCGCTCAGCGATTTCGGCACCATAACTCCTCAGCAGGCATTAGCCCATCCGACCTGGGCCATGGGAAAGAAAATCACAATCGATTCGGCGACATTAATCAATAAAGGATTTGAAGTAATCGAAGCTCACCACCTCTTCAAGATCCCCTATGATCGCCTCCGTGTGGTGATTCACCCGCAATCAATCGTTCACTCAATGGTTGAATTTCACGATGGCGCGATAATTGCTCAAATGGGTGTGACGAGCATGGAACTGCCGATTCAATTCGCTCTCACATTTCCTGAGCGTCTCGTTTCATCGGAGAAACGCTTACATCTGCCCGATATCAGTACACTATCATTCGAGGATCCCGACTACCACAAGTTCCCTTGTTTGAAGCTTTGTATCGAGGCAGGAAGCGCGGGGGGCACTGCTCCTGCAGCTCTGAATGCGGCAAACGAAGTCGCAGTTGGCTTGTTCCTTGAAAACAGGATTGGTTTTGACAAAATTGCAGTGATAATCAGTAACGTACTGGAGCATCATGCCCAATCAGCTGCCGAGTCGGTCGAAGCAATCGAGGAAGTCGATGTCCGAACACGCAGAGAAGTACGGGATCAATACGCCAGTTAAAGGAAGGTATTACATCGGATGCTGGATGGAATTACGAACGCAGTAAACGCACTGAAAATTATCGTTGTTGGTGGACTCGTGCTGGGTATCCTGGTTTTTGTTCATGAACTTGGGCACTTCATTGTGGCCAAGCTGTGCAGGATACGCGTACTTGCTTTTTCTCTCGGGTTTGGCAAACCACTGGTGAAAAAGCAATATGGTGAAACCGAGTACCGTTTGAGTGCAATCCCCTTTGGTGGATACGTACATATGGCGGGTGAGCATCCTGAAGACGACAGCAGCGGTGGACCCGACGAGTTTACCGCCAAACCCATCTGGCAGCGAATCCTTGTTGGTTTGGGTGGCCCCGCAGCAAACCTTCTCTTCTCTTTTTTCATCCTGTGGATCGTCTTTCTTGCGGGTGAAGAAAAGGCTCTCTACCTGGAAAACACCACTGTCGGAGCGGTGGTAGATACCTCTTCTGCAGCCAAAGCCGGCATTCTTCCCGGTGACAGTATCGTTTCGGTAAGTGGCGAAACGGTATCGGAGTGGCAGGAAATATATCGCATTTTAACGACAGAGTCAGGGCCGGTCAAGCTGACGGTCATTCGTAGCTCGCAGCAGCTTTCCTTTGACATCCAGACACCGGAGCAATCCGGCGAACAGCTTCCTACACTGCAAGGTGCCGGTTTGTTACCCCCTGCTCCAGCACGGATAGGATCAGTGCTTCCCGGGTCCCCCGCCGAAAAGGCAGGATTTGTTCAGGGGGATTCGGTTCTTGCCATAAACGGTGACACGATCCGGTCCTGGTACCAGCTCTCCAGAAAGGTTACCGAGTACGATTCGACCAGCGGCCCTCTGCTCTTTGGGGTTCAACGCAATGACTCCACATTGCAGTTGGAGGCCCGTCCCGACTACAACAAGGCGAATCAACGATATCAGGTGGGTGTAGGCATGGCGACCGGTGAAACCCGCCGAATCCAATACGGGCCGTTTGCTGCCGTAGGCAAGGCGCTCCAACGATCGGGCGAGTATGCAATGATGATTTTTACAGTCGTCAAAAAGCTCGTTACCGGAGAAGTCTCACCGAAACAGCTGGCAGGCCCGATAGGAATTGTGCAAATGTCCGGGACGGTCGCGCTTCTCGAAGGACTATTGGCCATTCTCAATCTTCTGGCTCTGGTGGGAGTTAACCTGGCGGTTCTTAACCTTCTCCCCCTGGTAATCACCGATGGCGGAATGATCCTGTTCCTTCTGATAGAAGCAGTTCGGGGCAAGCCGCTCGCGATGAAACACCAGCTCCTGATTAACAGAATCGCAATAGCGTTCTTCATTGCACTATTTCTCTATGTCACCTTCAACGACATTGCACGCATACCTCAGCTCTTCAGAATGCTCGGCGGTTAGCCTGAAACTGCCGTCTCTCTCGTTGCCAAACCTAGATTCCAGATGGTACAATTGAAGCAGCGCCGGGATGTTCCCGGCGCTGCTTTCAGGTGGTACCGGTAATGCGTTTTTCCGCGCAAAAGACTCATTCAGTTTCCCCATTTCAGCACCCGCCCCCCTCGATTGCCCGTATTCTGCTCCTGGGTATTTCAAACGATTCGGTTCCGCGGCGTCTCCGGAAGCATGGGTATGAATGTTTTCTCGCCGAAAATATCGACACCCTGGACCCGCAGCCAGAATCCTGGGGACTCATACTGGTTGACCATACTCTTCTGGCTCCCGATCCCTGTTCGACACTCGATCGGATCTTCCGGATCGACAGTGAAGCCCCGGTCTGCATCTGTCAGGAAACGCCCGCCGATTTTTCTTCGGACACTCTCGAGGTAACTCTCCAGGGCACGGCCGACGTTCTCTATTACGGAGAGATTGACAACGGATTGTTCATCAAACGCATGGACAATGTCCTGGTTCATAATCGTCTCAAAAACCACCTGCGAAAACAGCAGGACCATTTGCACGAGCAGCAACGTCTTCATCGAGAGCTGTCTCTTCAGACCCATGTCGCCGATCACGAGCGCGAACTCAATGCAAACATCCTGGCATCGATTGGTTCAGGTGTGATCATTCTTGATCCAAAGGGGCTCATCATGCTCCTCAACAACCCGGCCCGATCAATTCTTGGATGCGGCCAGGACGCCTTGCTTGGCCGGCCGTACACCCGTCTGTTTCCCAAAGCCCTGTCCCGCGTGGTAACACATCACCTGGCTCTGAAAACCGATAAGGTAAGCGAAGTCGACCGCCTGAGGATCGGGCACAGGCACCTCCAGGTCTCCTCTTACACAATGCTCGATTCTCGCCATCGTCCCAGCGGCCTCCTGCTCTTTCTTCAGGACATCACAAAGCAGGAAGAAACACAGTTGCAATTGTACCGGGCCGAAAAGCTGGCTACGATCGGTACGATGATGAGTGGAATATCTCACGAGCTGAGGAATCCATTGGCAATCATAAGCGCCAGGTGTCAGATGGTGTTGGCAAAGGGCGATATAACCCCTCAGACTGTCCAACATGCATTCGAGTCGATTCAGAACCAGACAGAGCGGAGTGCACAGATCGTTAACGGTGTCCTTGATTTCACCCGACAGCGCTCGGGACAGGCCGGCTACCACACCGCAGTCCAAATACTGGAAGAGGCTCTCTCTTATGTGCAGTACCAGAATGCGTTTGATGCAATCGCGATCACAAGGCAGATCGACCCTGAGGCAGAAGTATTCGGGGATCGATCCCGCTACGTACAAGTGTTTTTGAACCTCTTAAGTAACGCCGCCGATGCGATAGCCGGAAAAGGAACAATCCAGCTCGGAATCTCCAGAACCGAAAGATCGACTACGATAATCGAGGTTGTAGACGATGGACCGGGAATAGATACAAACGTTTTGCCCAAGATCACCGATCCGTTCTTTACCACCAAAGACCCTGGAAAGGGCACCGGACTTGGTCTTGCCATTGTGAACAAAGTCGTGAATGAATCCGGTGGACGCCTGCAGTATCGTTCTCTGCCTGGAGAGACGGTTTTTGTCGTTGAACTGCCCTCATCCAGGAGGAAACCCCATGTCTGAGCGTATCCTTATCGTGGATGACGAACCCGATCTTCTGGAAATTCTGCACGAGTTTCTTACGGACCAGGGGTATTCGGTGCTGTGCGCCCCCCATGCCGATGCGGCCCTTGATATGCTTGAACGGGAACCAATCGATCTGATGATCTCGGACATAAACATGCCGGGTAAAAAAGGTTTTGAGCTTGTGGCAGAAGCCAAGCAGCTCTACCCTGCCCTGAAAACGGCTCTCATTACTGCCTATGACGTTCGAGAATACGTTCAACTTGCCCAACGATACAATGTCGGGAACATAATCGCAAAAACGACGCCATTCAATTTCGATGAGCTGTCATTACTGATCCGTAATATAATCACTGAAGATGTTTTCGGTCTGAGCCGGTACATCAACGGCCCCGTATCTACACGAACGATTCGGTGTTCCGGCGACATCGAACCCGCAATTCTCCAGATAGTCAACGAAATTCCCGGTGTTTTGCACAAGCGCCGTTTCCGTCAGGCTCTCGGTGAAATAATTGTCAACGCCGTATACTACGGTGCAAAATCGGAGCGTGGGGATCAGAAGAGCCAATGGAATTTCGATGTTGAACTGGAACCGGATGAAGAAGTTATTGTCACGTGGGGTAGAGATTCAGAGAAAAACGGGGTCTCGGTTCGAGACCAGAAGGGCAGACTGACTAAAGGGGATGTGCTCTACTGGCTGGAACGAAATACAACCAAAGACAGCAATGGCCTCTCGCTGGGGCTATTCGATGAGCACGGTAAAGGGATATTTATCACCCGGGAGAGTATTGACCGTCTGATTATTAATATCCGACGATACAAAGCCACCGAAATTGTGATGCTCAACTACCACGAGGGGCTGTATAATGGGTACAGACCGCTCTGGATTCACGAATTCTGATTTTCTCCGGCGAGTCCTTTGGGTGTTTCCGGGGCACGTACCGTTTCGTCGGCCTGTTCGGACTCTTCCTGCTCTTCGGGCAATTCGATATCCCCTCGTCCCGCAGCAGCCATCGCCCGTGAGAAGCACCAGATCAATCCGCCGAGTATACTCAGAAACGCGACTGCCAGAACAACGAAGCTGGCCATTCCCAAATCGGTCTTCACGTAGACTGCTGCAGTGTCCTGAGCTGCTTCGGCAACCTGCGTGGGTGCTCCCGAAGTCATCGTGCGACGAATCAGGGCCCAGAGGACCCCGGCCAGGGCAGCGCCGAAAGGAAGCGCGAGGATCGGCCAGATCAGCCCTTGCTTTTTTATCCCGAACTCTTCATTGCCATGCTCGTTTCTTCGGCGAATAAACAAGACGAAAAATACAGGAACAGCTGCAAAGATTATGTGTCCCCCCAAGTGAAGCCACCAGTTATTGCGGACAAAAGCGGGCGCATCCATACCGGGTTTACTTACCACAAACTCGAAAATTGTCCACCCGATTAGAACAAGAAGAAAGGCCGGAGCGACATATTTCACCGCGATTTCCCACCAGACGCCCAGGTTCCAGTCGGAGCGCTCGTTTGCATGGTCACGCATCCGACTCAAGAATTTGCCTTTCCATGCCCACCCGACTACCAGTGTTTCCGCAAGCGCAACTGCCAGTATACCAAAGGGACCATTTACAAGATCATCGGCCAACCCAAGCCAGTTCAAGCCGCCCTTTCCCGAAGTGTAGAGTACTCCTACTACGGCACCGACACCACAGATAGTAGGCAGCGTCCATGACCTTCGCCAGGATTTCACGGCATTGTCATTCACACTCGACTGCACCGCTTCGACTATCGAAAAGGCGGAGTCGATACCAAGCGTCAGAAGAGCGATAAAAAAGATCGCACTGAAAGCCGCCGCTCCTGCTGGAAGCTGTGACAGCGCATACGGGTAAACGGCAAAGGCCAGACCCGGTCCCGATGTTACTGCTTCCTGGACGGGTTTATTGCTCAATAGCGCCATGTTTCCTATCACCGAGAAAACGGCAAGACCGGCAATGAAACTCGTGGCAAGATCCCCTATCGCAACCATCGCAGCATTGTTGTTGATATCGGATTTCTTGTGGAGAAACGATGCGTAGCAAAGCATTACAGCGAAACCAAGACTCAGGCTGAAAAACACCTGGGAAAATGCAAGCCGCCAGGTGTTGGCATCCCCCAGCTTGCTCCAGTCGGGTTCAAGATAATAGTGAAGCCCCGTTGTGGCACCTTCCAGTGTCAGGCCACGAAGAGTCAGAACTACGAGCATAATCCAGGGGAGAGGGACGGTGAAGAGTACAACTTTACTAACCCATTTCACCCCCCGAAACAAACACAGGTATATAAGTGCCCAACTTACCAGAATCCCGACAAGGACAGCAGGACGCGGTGAACCCAGAGAAAAGGTTTCCTCATAATTAAGCATCGCCCCAAAAAAAGCCTGCTTTGCTTCGCCGACCCCTCCAGACCATGAAAGATTTCTCAGTGGAATCACTATGCTGGCCAGGCTGTCC
>JBEPYC010000068.1:0-8952 GCA_041641555.1 Chitinivibrionales bacterium
CCGAGTGCGATCATGCAGGTACCAGGGATGGATGCCGAATGCGGGGATAACCGAACGATGCTTTCGAGAAAGAGCTTTCACGCGGTCCCAGTCGGATTCGCCTGTCGAACAGCAGATCATCTGAATGACACCGGCATCGAGAGCCCGTCCGATTATAGCATCGGTACGGGAGCCATACCGCGAGTCCTGAACATGGCAGTGTGCATCGAATAGCTCTTGAGGCATGAGGTTTCCCGATGGTGGGCAGGGGGCGGCGAGCCTCTCAGGTCGCGGAGCGAGGTGGCGCAGTCCGTTTCCCCGCCGAGGCCACTCAGGGTTGGTTGTTGGACGATCGGTACCAAATATAGTTTGATGAATAGATGCTTTAATCCCTGAAGAAGGACCCAAAATGAAACAACTCGCTCTCATTCTGTTTGTGTTTCTGAACCTGGTGGACGCAGGAGATTTGTCCATAGATCTGGACGACGGAAACAGCCTGATACTTCATGAGGACAGAACCTGGACGATGCACGGCGGGGGAGCGGGTGTTCGTTCGAGCATGACGCTTGAAATGAGTGATGGCCGCTCGGTTATCCTTCACAGTGACAAAAGCTGGGAATACGTACGAAATGACAGCGGGGAAGTCCTCAGAAAAAGGCCTCCCATAGCCCGTTTATCCGGCAGCGGGTTTGCCCGTAAAAGCTCGTCCCACGAATCTGTGGATGCTGCACGGCAGGAAGCCGTGCGCAGAGTCGCCAAATCGTTGCGAAAAATGCTTGGAGAAGCCGATAGCCCGCCCGATTCTCTGCTGATCCCCTGTATCGATATCCTCGCCGATGAATCACGGGTGGCAAGAAGCATTGCCTCCGATGGATCGGCCGAAGTACGTATTCAGTTCGGGGCATCCGATGCCCAGGACCTGCTCGATTGTATAGAGTGGTAAATCCGCCGCCGGCTGGGAGTTGTTTGCCTGACTGCTTACTCTATGAAGCCGTCTCTGAGAACTGAAGCTCGTAGAAATACTTGTATTTGCTGTCGAATTGAAGAAGCTTTTCGTGAGTTCCGGTTTCCACGATCCGGCCTTCATCCAGGACCACGATCATATCGGCATGCTGAACGGTCGAGAGCCGGTGCGCCACAACAAGCGCGGTACGGTTTTCGATCAGGTTGTTGATCGCCTTCTGCACCAGACGCTCAGATTCGGTATCCAGCGCCGAAGTCGCTTCGTCGAGAATGAGAATCGGCGGGTTGCGCAGCAGCGCCCGTGCGATAGACAGTCGCTGGCATTGCCCACCGGAGAGCGTGGTGCCGCGTTCGCCTATCAACGTATCCAGTCCAGAGGGCAGACGCTGAATGAAATCCCATGCCCGTGCCGCTTTCGCCGCCTCGATTACTGCATCCTTGCCGGCATTCTTGAGGCCGTAGGAAATGTTGTGGTAAACGGAGTCGTTGAAAAGAATCGTTTCCTGGCTGACAATGCCGAAAAGCTCGCGAAGACCGGCAAGGTCGCATTTACGGATATCTGCACCGTCCAGCAGAATCTGCCCCGAAGTTATCTCGTAAAAACGAGGAAGCAGGTCCAGAATGGTGGTTTTACCCGCACCGCTGGATCCAACAAATGCGACTATTTTACCTTTGGGTATCGTGAGGTTAATGTCCTGAAGAACGGGTTGCTCGGTCCCGGGATACGTAAATCCAACATGGGCAAACTCGATCTTGTCTTCAAATGAAGGGATAACCCGCTTTTGTGGTGAGCTGAGTTTTTCGTAGGGAGAATCCAGCAGGCCGAACACGCGATCGGATGCCGCAAAGGCATGTTGAAACGAGTTGTTGATACCGGCAAGAGCCTTGAGCGGCTGATACGAAAAAATCAGAATGGTGAGATACCGTATAAAATCTTCGGCTGTCATTATTTTCCCCGCCAGTACCTGGGCCCCACCGACCCAGAGAAGCGATACCACCACGATTACCCCGAGGACTTCGGTCAAAGGACTGGTGAGGGAGCCGATCTTTTTGGCTCGAAAAGAGGCATGGGTGAAGTTCTTGTTTTCATGGGTGAACTTGGCGGTTTCATCTTCGTGCATATTGAACATTTTTACCGCTCGAACACAGTTGACCGTCTCGTGCAGCACCGACGTGACCCCTGCCATGTTCTCCAGCGTGCGTTTGCTTCTCCGTCGCACCGATCTGCCGATCCGCACGATAAGCATGATCAGAATGGGATAGATGAGAAATACAATGAGTGTCAGTCTGGTACTGATAATGAAAAGAAGGGTGATGAAGGTCACCAGGCGAACCGGCTCGGAAAGCATGCGGTTTACCGTATGGGTCATCGCATGATTCAGCCGCGAGACATCGTTGAGGATCGTAGAAAGAATGGTGCCCGATCGATTACGGTCGTAGTAGGAGACCGGCAGCACAAGGGCATGACCGAAAAGCTGATTGCGGATATCCTGCATGATTCGAAGGTTCACGATAGACATCAGAAGCCCATTGGCATACAGGAAAATATTCTTGAAAATGAAGGCCGTGATAAATATGATACATACCCGGGTCAGCGTCCGCAGGGGATCATCATCCTGCACAAGCCTCTGGGTCGTTGCATTCAGGAACTCGTTGAGTTTCGAAAAAGAAAACGAAACCTGAGGTATCGCCTGCTCTTGCGGATTGAAGAGAGTATCGGCAAGAGTTGCCACGATCCAAAGCGATACGCTCTCAAAAAGGACCGTGAGCAAAGAGAGCAGGAGGGCAAGGCTGATGAGAGGAATGTACGGACGCATGTAAGAAAAAAGACGCCCGTAGAGATCCCGCTGGACCTTTAATTTATGTATCATGTTCAGATATTCCGCCGCTTTCTTCCATTTCTACAACCAGAGCATCGAACAGGGTGATTATATCCCCGTTGGCTTTGCGAAGGTGGCGACAGACGATTCTGGATAATTCACGCATGATGGAGAGGCCTATTGCGGGATTCTGATCGCCAAGGCGAACGAAATCGTCACGTGAAAGACAAAAAAGCTCACAATCGGTCAGGCATGTCACGGTTGCTGATCTTTGATCAGAATCGAGCAGCGCCACTTCTCCGAAAAATACGTTTGTTTCGGCGGAGAGTTCGGTAACCGTGTAAGGTTCACCTCTGATAGTCCGTTTCTCGATCCGAAGCTTACCGGCGTTCACGACAAACAATGAATCCCCGGGTTCTCCTTCGACAAACACCTTCTGCCCGCTTCGAATGTGGACAGTACGGAATAGTTCGCCAATGACTCGTAATGCATGGGTGTCATCGCGAAGCTCGTGGAAAAGCCGGATGTTGCGGAGCCGATTGGCCTTGTCTTCCAGTGAAGCTGATTCGCTCATGACGTCACCTGTTGGGTTGCCGTGACCGTACTGCCGGAGATGGCAATGGCACGCGAAAAACGCTTTACATGGTATTCAAGTGGAGGGTTAATGATCGGCTCGTTGGCCACGAGTGTCTTGACTGAACGAAGGTCGGGGACGAGGGCGGAGATGTCGGGGTTTTTCTGCGCTTCGCGGAGTGCTTCGCGCTTTCGCTCGGTGACATTTCCCGTGTTTTCCAACAATCCCAGAACAAGATACTTTCCCCGCTTTTTGAGTTCCTGGGTCACTTCCCGGTAGCTTTTTCCGATAAAAGCATCGGGAATATCGATAATCTCCAAAGCGGCACCATTGGAAGTCGAGGTAAGGGCATTAACGACATGAGACAGCCCTATACCAAGCGATGCCGAAGCGAGCATCGAACGGGAGAAGTCCCGCGACAGCAAAATTTCATCGCAGTGTGAGAGTTTCAGGTATTTCTGAAATTTTGTATCCAGAAGCTCAGCGCAGACGTAGGCTTTTCTGTTGAGGTTTTTCAGTGACATCACGGCCATGACCGTTTTTGAATCGATCTGCTGAAGGTCTCCTTCGGTGCAGAAATCCGCAAGGACCAGAGCCCGGGTTGCCCCCCGTGCCCCGGCCCGAATCAGGTCTCGCTCCTCGATAAAATCACCGTGAACGTACCTGATTCCTTTGAATCGTGTGTCACGGCGAAGGCTGTCTATTTCCTCTTGAGGTGGTTTTCCCAGCAAGATCATTTCCGATGGGTTCAGGGATGGGTTCCTCGTGAACACCTCGGCCAGAACCATGCTCATCTCACGCTTCCATCCGCAGATCAAAAAGTGGCTCTGCATGCGAGAGTAGTCCAACAAACCTTTTTCTTCATTCATTTGACGCTCCATGAGAAACGAGGCAATTCTTCCGGTGACGGTACCCATGATGGCAATACCGACGACCATCATGCCCATCGCAATAATACGAGAGGATGTGGACTCAGGAATTATGTCTCCGTACCCCACCGTGGCTACAGTGACCAGTGACCAGTATATACTGTCAAAGAGGCTTGTGAATCCCTCGTTTCTTCCGTTCTCGATAAGAAAAACTGCACACGCCCCGGCCAGGCACAACCCCACAAAGAGAATACCCAGCTTGAGACCGGAATTGGTCTTGAGGGGGACCAGAAGGCGGCGACATAATCGGTTTCGAGACATAGGAACAGCCTTCACGACGGCGTCTTCGGTGCGAGGGGCGCTGTGGCCCGGCTGCCGAAGTTTACCGCCGTGCCGCTGTCGGTTCGGTGGCTTGCCAACCGGCAGGGGATCATGCGTATAAGTGAAATACTGGTCTAATTGCTTCTGAGTATAGCGTCAGGGGAGCACAAAATGCAATACGTTCACCTCAATTGTTCATTGACAAGTCGCGCTCAACACTGTCGTTGATAGCCGGAGCGATCTCATCGACAATCCTGTCCAGTATTTCTTCAGTCTGAAAGTATCCGGCTTCTATCTTTCGGCGCAGCTGGGACAGATAACGCCCTTGCGAGTGCTTATCCATCCACAAAAACCGCCCTTTGCGGATATTGGGGGAATCAATTGGAGGAGGAAACTCCTCTTCCCTTGTTCTGGCTGCGTCCATGCGCCAATGCTCCAAGGCAAAAAAGTAAAACATCCCTGTTTCAGCGAGCTCGTGCGTGTTCTGGAACCACATGCGGCCTTCGAGGAGTACGTCATCCTGACTCTCGAGGAAGGTGCGGAAGGCACCGGTTGGTTCGTTTCCGGCGGTTTCCAGTACACTCGATTGCTCTACTAAGACTTATCGACCGGTGCCCGGAAAACCTGAAGTGGTTTTTATCCGGAAACCGGTGCAAAAAGATGCAAGCCCAGATGCAGGCACACATCACAATATGGTCTTTAGAATTCCAGGTGAACCAGAGCCTATTCCCTTTGACATATCCGTTGTTCCATGGTATTGTAGTATGTGGGTGCCGGCCCCATTTTTCAACTCAGGAAGGTAGCATGCAGCGCTCAGAAGCATTGCAGGAACGAATACGGGAGATTACCACTCTCCCCACATTGCCCCAGGTGGCGACACGGCTTATGCATGCGGTGAACAGCCCTGAAACTTCGGCTGCCGATGTCGCAGCTATTGTCGGGCGCGACATGTCTCTGGCCGCCCGGGTACTCAGGCTTGCCAACAGTGCGTTCTACGGCATGCCGCGAACGATTACGAATCTCACCAACGCTGTGGTTATTCTTGGTACGAAAGTGATCAATACACTCGTGCTCACCGTAACAGTCTTCGACATGTTCCCGGATGACAAAAGTAACGGCAATCGCTTGTTTGATAGGAGTGCTTTCTGGCGGCACTGTCTTGGTTGTGGCGTGCTGGCCAAGATGCTCAGTACACGGATACACCGAAACATGATCCTCGATGTCGAAGAAGCGTTCTGTGCCGGACTGCTCCACGACATAGGCAAAGTGGTGATGGAGCAGTACCTCCACGAAGATTTCAGAGCGGCACTCAAATACGGCGCGGAAAACAACGTGTCATCGGTACGTGCTGAGCATGAAGTTCTCGGGTTCACTCACTGTGACGTTGCCGACTGGCTCACCGAACAGTGGGAACTACCGCTGGTATTGCGATCTCCGATGATTTATCACCACAATCCGGCAGAAGCCTCCGACTATAAGGACACGGTCGTATTGTGCAATGTGGCCGACGGTCTCTGCTATACCGCAGGGATAAATATCGGCGTTGGCGCTGCACCACCTTCGGGCTACAAAGAAAATCTCGTTTGTCTGGGTATCGATGATTCTGCTGTCGACAAGGTCATCGATCAGTTCCCTGCGGAACTCGAGAAAGCCAGTGCTTTTCTTGAGATGAACTGAATTTGCAGAGCTGGGTAGCCCTGAGACCCCCCCCACCCACAAAACCGGCACACTAAAGCAGAACGCCCGCCGGCCCCGGCTGCTCTGCGGCCCGGTAATCTCCCTGGTTTTACATCCCCTTGCGAAACACCGTGACCTTGTTGCGG
The DNA here is from genome assembly GCA_041641555.1 of Chitinivibrionales bacterium. Lineage (GTDB taxonomy): Bacteria > Fibrobacterota > Chitinivibrionia > Chitinivibrionales > WJKA01 > JBEPYC01. The sequence continues at coordinate 6,350 of JBEPYC010000068.1, forward strand.
CCGTGTTCCTTGGAAAAGTAAAGAGCCTTGTCGGCGCATTCAACCAGTTGGGATTTTTCGGTGGTTTGATGAGGATAGACTGAGCAGCCGATACTTACGGTGACCTTGAGCCCGCCTGAGTCGGATTTCACAACATGAGATTCGATAGTCTGCCGGATACGTTCGGCCGTGACCACAGCACCTTCCTGGTCGTTCTCGGGGAGTATCACGGCAAACTCTTCGCCACCGTACCGTGCGGGCACATCGGTCTGCCGAAGGGACTGGCGTATGCATACTGCGATATCCCTGAGCACCAGGTCACCTGTTTGATGTCCGTAGGTATCGTTAAACGATTTGAAGTGGTCGATATCCATAAGCAGGAGGGAGAAGGTGCGGTTGTAACGCCGCGAGCGTTCCATTTCGGCTGCGAGAATATCCTGAAATGTTCGATGATTGTTCAAACCGGTGAGCCCGTCGGTTGTCGCAAGCCGTTCCATTTTCTGATAGAGCATGGCCCTGGTGATAGCAACCGATGCATTTCCTGCGAGCGTGGAGAGAAGCTGCTCAATTTTCCCGACAAAACGATTTGGCCGATCGCTTTCGACCGAAAGAAGCCCGAGACACCGGGATTCATCGTCCATAATCGGTAAGAGAATCATAGAGCGTATGGTGGGATCGCGGGGTTCATCGGGGACGAACCGGTAATAGTCTTTTCCCTGTTGTGCCCAGTCGTTGATGGTAATCATGGCTTTTTTGTCGAATGCGTAGGAAAAGATCCCTGCATTCATGGGAAATTCGTATCCCTGGGGGATATCGGTGAGCTTGCCGAAAACCAGATAGACGCGACCTTTCTTCTGGCGAACATCGAACGTGATGGCCATTGCCCGGGATGCCTGTGTCAGATTGGTGACGGTCTCGAAAAGGACATTGAAAACCTGTTCGACCGAAAGAGCGGTTGTGAAACGCTGGGAGGTCTCGTAGAATGTCTGAAACTGCCGGGCGGTTTCCTGCTGAGCAATCCGCATGCGGGCATTGGTAATGAGTGCAGCGGCCAGCCCGGAGAACCGGCGGAGCACTTCTTTATGGTTGTCCGAGAAAACGCGTTTGTTTTTGCTGTCAACGACAAGCGCCCCCAGCAGTTCCTTGTCTTCGGAGATAATCGGTACGGCCAGGATCGAATTGATGAGTTCGCTGTTGCCCTTGTAATAGAGGACCTCTCCCCCGTAAGCTGAAATGTCTCCGGTTACAAAGGACTTTTTTTCTGCTCCGATACGACCCACGATTCCCTTGCCCAGTGCAATTGCGCAGGTTTCGTCTACCTGCATACTCTTTGAGCGAAAGGAGTTGAGGAGGAATGCTCTTTGGCGGGGGTCATAAATAAAGCCCAGCGCAGAAAAGGCATCGAAGTTACGGGCCATGAAGTAGACGACACTGGCCAGTATTTCCTTGACATCAGCATGCCTTCGCCCGAGTTGTTCGGCCGTGTACTCACCTGTTTTCAGGAGAATTTTCGAGTCAGGATCGGCTGGCACGTAACGGTCTGTTTTGGGGTCCCCGCCGGCTATGGGCTTATAAAGAGATTCGGTAAGTGCGGCCGGTGGCTTCCAGGGCGCTGTTCGTGAGGCAAAATGGGTGAGTGCGCCGGCGGCCAGCAAAAGTCCCGCGGTTGGTGCAAGAGACCTGAATACCGGAACGAATTGGACATTGGACAGGGCTATTGAGCCCAGGTCGGTACCAATCAGCAGGAGAAGCGAGAAAAGGAACGAATGAGCTTTCCCGACTGCCGCAAGATAGATGACCGTGGCAAAATAGAAATGATTGAAGCTGGATTCCAGTGCAATCGTGCCGGCCGGGGTTGCAGCATGGACAGTAAGAAGCGCTACGGCGGAGAAGGCGGGGACTACCCGAAAGGATGCGGCCGCAACAGGAGACCTTCGCGCCACCACCAGGCCGATAATCAGAGTCAGGGCTTCCAGCCCGAGAGCGATGTACGGCTGATTGGTCAACAGACCATCGACGCGGTTTGTAAGAACCGCTCCAACAGCACCAGCTGCAAGCAGGGCCTCGACAATGTAGATCAGAATTCGTCCCATAGTATTCAAAAAACCGGCGAAAAAAAATCGTTCCCCGGCTAAAGGGCGTGGTGCAGGTTACACCGGCCCGGTATATGTATTTTATTTCTCGACGTTCTTATTCTACATATCTCTTTATGGCAAAATCAAAAAATTCTCACACAGCTGTGCGATTTTTTCTCGGATTGGTCGGTCAGCGCCGCGCAAGGTCTCTGCTGGGCTGGAAGTTCAGCAGAAAATTCCGCAAGGCGCAGTTTCAGTTTCCAATCGATGTCGGCACATATGCCAAGGCACTGATTATCGCACCTCTGGATCCACTCGAAGCGCTGCATCAGGTACCGACGATCCTTTCGCTGGTGCAGCATATGGAGAAAACTGAAACCGTTCTTTTCTGTACCGAAGCCATTGCGCTTTATTTCGCCAGTATCGAACAGGTCGCGCGGGTCGAGGCATACAGGCCCGAAGAGCGCTTTGCTGGATCGAAAGCTTTCGCTCACTGGGTGAAGGATTTTCAGAAAGAACACTTCGACCTGTGTATTCTGCTGGAGCGAA
>JBEPYC010000068.1:8962-13484 GCA_041641555.1 Chitinivibrionales bacterium
GGATTCGCATCTGCCGCCCGGTTTCCGTTCCTCAACCTGACGTTCAATCCCAATCCCGATGTCGCCTACCTGCCCGAACAAAACCTGGCGATTGCCCGCCTGATCGGGGCTCCCGGGCTCAAACGCCAACGATGGTCAGCATCGAAGAAGGCTCGCGAGGAAATCGCCCATCTGCTTCGTGAGTCAAACATCGCGATTCCATCCTGCCTTATCGGGATCGATGCTTCGTACTATTTCCGCTCGTTTGGCCGCGAATGGACCGAGCAACTCATCGCCCGGATGCGGGGTTTTTCCGATGCTACGTTCTACATCCAGGGAGAGCTTGTCGATGAAGGCAGGCACACCCGTGAATGGCTCAGCATGCAGAAAATCCCGGTGTTCCACCACTTGAGCGTATCGCAAACCGCGGCTTTGATCGAGCATTCCACCATGATCATCAGCGGGAAGACATCCCTGTTCGAACTGGCTCACATGGTGAAAAAACCGGTGGTTGGGGTATTCGAAACCTCGGAGATGGATGCATATGTCAAACCATCCAGAAATGTCTATGGCATAGCCTACTCAGAGCACCCCGATGAGGCCACCATAGAACAGATCACCGATGTAGTCTCCCGCACCACCAGAGCATCCTGAATACCGCTCCTTTGTCGCACATAGAAAAAGTAGGTTAAGCCGGCACGTCCGTCAGGGGATTCCTTTTGCCAGGCCGCATTTCTCGATGTATACTAGTGTATCCGATGGCCATGGATCAATAGACGCGGGGAGTATGCGTATACCAATGTATTGGCCTCGACTACATGGAGAGAACGATTGTGACTACGACGACAAAGGGAACAGGGATCGATGACGCCGCCAGAGAGTTTATCGATCAGATATCGGAAGTAAATCCGGGACTCCAAACCGAGCTTATCGAGCGAGCGTATCGGTTTTCCTGGATCGCTCATCGCGATCAGGTACGGAAATCCGGGGAGCCCTTTCTCTCTCATCCGGTGGCGGTTGCGCTTATTCTCGCCGAACAGCAGTTGGATGCCATTACCATATGCGCGGGGCTTCTCCACGATGTTCTCGAGGATACATCAACACCAAAGGAGCAGCTGGAGGAGAAGTTCGGCCAAGAGATTGCGCTTCTGGTCGATGGGGTCACCAAGATCCAGAAACTCGAGATGCGCACGCGTGAAGAGCGCAAAGCCGAGACCTATCGCAAGATGCTACTGTCCATGGCCAGGGACATCCGGGTTATCATAATCAAATTCGCCGACCGTCTTCACAACCTCCGGACGCTCCGGTATCTGAAGCCCGAAAAGGTCCAGACAATCGCCCAGGAGACCCTCGATATTTACGCGCCGCTGGCTCACCGGCTGGGCATGGCAAAAATCAAGTGGGAACTGGAAGATCTCGCCTTCAAGCATATGCATCCCAAGGAGCATCGTAGTATTGTCGCCAAGGTTGTCGGAAGCAGGCATGAGCGCGAACGGCTCATCGAAAGCTTCTCGGGGCCGATTCGGCGAAGACTTCAGGAGGAAGGCGTTTCGGCGACGGTTATCGGGCGGCCGAAGCATTTTTACAGCATCTATCGGAAAATGGCACTTTACAACAAGCCATTCGATGAAATCTACGATCTACTCGCTATCCGCATTATCACCCGCAGTATCCGTGATTGCTACGCCGCACTGGGAACGGTGCATTCGCTCTGGAAACCGATTCAGGATCGATTCAAAGACTATATCAGTACCCCGAAATCCAACGGATATCAGTCGATTCATACCACGGTGGTTGGGGAAAAGGGAAACATTGTCGAAATACAGATTCGGACCTGGGAGATGAATCAGGTTGCCGAAGACGGCATTGCGGCGCATTGGCTTTACAAAGACGGCACCGAGAGCGTGTCGCCGGATGACCGTGCTCTGGTCTGGCTGAAAAACCTTATCGAGTGGCAGAAGGACCTAACCGATTCGACCGAGTTTTTCGAGTTTTTCAAAATCGACCTGTTCGATGCCGAAATCTTCGTTTTCACTCCCAAGGGCGACCTGGTTTCGCTTCCGAAAGGTGCGACCGTACTCGATTTCGCGTTTGCGGTGCACACCGACCTGGGCCTGCACTGTATCGGGGCCAAAGTCGATGGAAAGATCGAGCCGATAAGCTCGATATTGCGGAGCGGATCGACGGTCGAGGTACTCCATTCCGCTTCGAAAAAGCCGTCACTGGACTGGCTGCAGCACATAAAGACGCCCAAGGCGCGTTCGGCCATTCGACGATGGCTGCGGGGATCGGAGCGACGGGAGAGTATCGAGCTGGGCAAGAATATTCTTCGGACCAACTACAACAAGCTCCACCTGTCTTCGCCGTTTTCCGATCATATCGCCGGGCTTCTGGAGCATCTGGGAATCAACAGCCTCGATCGGCTTTTCGAGCTGGTAGGAAGCGGAGAGCTTCCCATCGGGCGGGTCATGCAGTATTTCCATACCCGAAAGTCGACCAAGAAGCCGGCGAGCAGTATGGTGTCTCGATTTGTCAAAACGTTCTCAAAAGTGCCCGATGTGCGTGTGGGAGAAACCGACAAGGTTATGGTGCGGTTCGCCAAGTGCTGTAACCCGATTCCCGGCGATGCGATTACAGGGTTTGTCACCCGGGGGCGTGGAATTGCGGTACACCGTGCCGACTGTTCCAACGTGAATCTGTTTGCCGAGCACGAAGAGCGGCGTATCGAGGTCAGTTGGGACGAACGCGATGATCGCAGGTATCTGGCCTTCCTGGATATTGCCGCTCAGGACCGTCCGGGCCTGCTTCATGATTTGACCGGAATTTTCGTTAATTTCGGGGCGGATGTCTACGAAGCGACGGTGAATACCGACAACGGAAAAGTTCACGATGTGTTCAAAGTGGGGATCAGAAACCGCAATCAGCTCAAGCAGATCCTCGATCGTCTCAATAAAGTTAAAGGGGTAGAGAAGGTTTCTCGCACGCAAGATCATATTTTCTCTACACCATCTCCCGAAAACGGGTAGAGAAGGCGCTCGCAAAGACGCCGCCGATACGTTTTCAGCGGATTCCACAATCTCCATATTCCTGGTTGATTCAGAAAGAGTGCAGTATGGTAGTGACAGGTTTTCTTGCCGGCCTGGCGGCCGCGGGCTTTTCTGTCGGTATAGTCGCAGGAGTAGCCATCGTTCTTTGGCGGCGCTCCAGTGCTACTGATCAGCAGATCCGGGCAGAGGGACCGCAGACATCGTTTGTTTTCTCGGGCAATCTCAAGCAGACCAGCCTCATCGATGCCATTCAGTTCCTGGAAATTGGGAAACGCCAGGGGATTCTGCATATCTACTGTGGACGTCGAAAGGGGTATCTTACATTTGTGGATGGAACGGTGGTCGATGCGTTCTATCGGAATCGAACGGGACGCGAAGCAGTTTTTTCAATGCTGGATCTTGAGGAAGGCGACTTTTATTTTGAACCAAAGACGATAGAACAACCTCGCCTTATATCCGATTCCATAATAGACCTGGCATTTGAGTGGGATGCACGTAAGCAGTAATCAGCCCTTAACCCCCCTGCGTGAAAGGAAACCATTCGGGTTCACGATGATTGGGAAACTTAAGATCTTTTCAGGAAACGCTAACAGGCAGTTGGCCGAAGATATCTGCAAACATGCAGGAGTCGACCTCGGCGAATGTGAAATAATCAGATTCAGTAATGAGAACATCAAGGTGAAGCTCAACGAGAGCGTCCGTGGTCAGGACGTTTTTGTTATTCAGCCTTCGTGTACTCCGGTGAACGAGGGGTTCATGGAGCTGCTTATCATGATTGATGCTATCAAACATGCCAGTGCTGCTCGGATTACTGCGGTTACCCCATACTATCCGTATGTTCGTTCAGACAAGAAGGATGAACCCCGGATTTCGATCACCGCTCGCCTGGTGGCCGATCTGCTTCAGACCGCAGGCGCGAATCGGGTAATGACCATGAATCTGCACAATATGCAGATACAAGGCTTTTTCCGTATCCCCGTCGATCACCTTCTTGCCGGAAAGCTTCTGTGCGAATATTTCCGCAGCGAAGGTCTCGAAGACTGCGTTGTTGTGGCCCCGGACTCCGGAAGTGCCAAACACGCCAAATACTACGCCTCCGCTCTTGGGCTCCCCATGGCAATCATGGATAAGAGGCGCGTCGATGACTCCGAGAAGCCGATGATCCACAATGTGATCGGTGAGGTCAATGGGAAGCGTGCTCTGATTTTCGATGATGAGGTTGCCTCGGGGGGGTCACTTGTCGAAGTCGGGCGTGCGCTCGAAAGCCTCGGCGTAAAAGAACTTCAGGCCTGCTGCGTGCATGGGGTGCTCTCCGGTAACGCGTGTGAACGCATCAATAACTCCCCCATTGCCAAACTGGTGGTGACCGATACAATCCACATTCAGGAATCCAAACGCCAGCAGCTTCCGAAGCTCGAGGTCATTTCGGTTTCGGAACTGTTTGCCAAAGCAATCGTCAGCACCAACAAGGGTGAGTCGATCAGCGGTCTGTACCA
>JBEPYC010000069.1:0-13316 GCA_041641555.1 Chitinivibrionales bacterium
CGGTGGCCGAAGACTCCGGGTTGGCCATGATCCCGTTAATTCTCTGGAGAATCGGGGACAGCGTCGGCAGCGTGGTGATTCGCTCGATCAGGCTGGCCAGTTCGGCGTTGTGATCGGCATCGGCTGCGAGACGGGATGAATTCCGGGGTCCGGACTGGTTCACGATAGCACCTTGCTTACTGACTTATCACCGAAAAGAATTCATCGGACTTTTCAATTTCCTGACGGACCTCTTCGGTGATTCTGGTCAACGACTGGTCGTTCAGGCGAAGCAGGCCGCGGGCGGCAGGCCATTCCGTCGGACATTTCTCATCATCCCACACTTCCACGTTGAGATTATGCGCGACACTGTCGGCCACATGCACGGCCCCGACCAGGTCGGCCAGTTTGCCGGCTGCCTGCGGTTCATGGTGCCAGACCAGCGCTGCTTCGAGTTCAAGAGGAAGAGCCCAGCGGTCGGCGAGAATCTTTCCGACTTCGGCATGGTTGGTTCCGAGCATATGCGTCTCGGCTTCGAGAAGAGAAATCCCTGTTTTCTGGGCGTAGTCACAGGCTTCGACATAGTCCTGGTGCGCGTACTGCTCGAAAACGAGTTTTCCTATGTCGTGAAGCATGCCGGCGCAGAACGCACTCTCCGGATCCATCATTTTGACCGGCATATACGCTTTGATTATCTGCTTGGCGGCCATTGCGCAGACAATGGAATGTTTCCAGAACCGTGCGCGGTCGAATATGACATTTTTGTCTCCCGGGAACATCTGCATAACCGAAGCGCTCAGGACCAGAGACTTGATTGTGTTGAATCCGAGTATGACCACGGCGCTTGAGACCGAAGAAATCGAACGGGGTATGCCGTAGAATGCGCTGTTTGCCAGGCGAAGCATGCGGCTGGTGAGGGCCGGGTCCTTTTCGATCAGTCTGGATGCATCCTCGGCGGAGCTCTCCGGTGAATTGACAACATCGACAAGCCGCTGCACGATTGCCGGAAGAGCGGGGAGTTGGTCGACACTTTCGATTATGCGGGCATAACGCTGACCGGCTTTGGGGTTTTCCATGCGATACGTCCTCTCAGGGCGTAAACGTTCGAAATGCTGCTATACACATCGGCCGATAACACGACTGGTTCCTGTCTCGACCCCTTCGACATATACATCGGCCCATTCGTTGTGTTTCCCGCCGGTTTGTGGTACGACCACCCGGAGGTAATTCGACGTCAGTCCGGAAAGGGGGAATTCGCTTTCGGTGAGAAGGCGAAGAGAAACGTTGCGGAGCCCCTGGATAAACCGTGTGCGGCTGCCGTTGACGGTTTCCCGTGCTTTCTGGCTTCTGGTCGTTTTGTCCTGTTCGCTGAGCTGACCCGTCATTTCCGCGGCGGGAGTTCCGGGGCGCGGACTGTAGCGGAACACGTGAGCGTACGAAGGACCGATTGTATCCATATTGTGTAATGTGGTGAGAAACATTTCAAGCGTCTCGCCGGGAAAGCCTACAATGATATCAAATCCGATAGCGATCTCGGGACATGATTGCCGCAAGGCCCGGCACCGTTCCACGATTTCCTCGGCAAGAATTTCGTGCCGGTTCATACGTCGGAGAACACTGTTGTCCAGAGACTGCACGCTGAGGTGCACATGACGACAGACACGGGGGTTTGCGGTCAGGTGCTGAATGAGTCGGGGTTCGATATCCCGCGGGTCCAGAGAGCTCAATCGCACACGAAAATCACCGTTGAGCGAAGTGACCTGTTCGAGACAATCCGTCAGGCGCTGGTTTTTCTCGCCGCGATACTGACCGACATGCGTTCCGGTCAGCACAAGCTCCTTGTAGCCAAGATCAAGAAGGCGCCTGGTGTGGTCGAGAATAGCCGGCAGTGGAAGGGAGCGTGAAGGACCGCGCACGGAAGGGACGATACAATAGGCGCAGCGAAAATCGCATCCTTCCTGAATTTTAATCGATGCACGGGTGCGGGTGGCCTGCTTTGCCGAAACCAGGTGTTCGGGAAGGCGGAGTGTCTCAGAGGAGTTTCGGGACAGGGGCCGATGAACAATGCCTTCTCCGGTTTCTTTTACCAGAAACGGAATCGAGAGTTTTTCCGCGTTGCCAACCACTCGGGAGACTCCCGGCATGCCGATCAGCTCTTCGGGTTTTTGCTGGGCAAGGCATCCGGTGAGAAAGATTCGGGCATGCGGATGGTTTCGGGCCAGCCCCTTGATCATCCTTCGTACCTTGCCCTCGGTTGCTCCCGTGACAGTGCAGGTATTGACAACGATTACTTCGGCTCGGGACACATCCTCCACAACCTCGTAGCCTTGTGAAACAAATCCGGCATGAAGTGAGGAGAGTTCTTCCTGATTGGTCCTGCAGCCAACGGAAAGAAGTGCAACACAGGGGAGTGGGTGAGGATGAGGCAAATGTGGGTTTACCAATTTTCCAATGCTTCTTCTCGAGTGGGAAATGAGTTTATGACCTTGTCGACACTGAGTGTGGCGAAAAGATCGCTTACGATCATGTTTGCCCCGCAGAGGCGTATATCGACTCCGGTCTCTTTGGCCAGCTTGCTCATGTTGAGCATGACACCGATACTCATGCTGTCAAAAAATGTCAGCTCGGAAAGATCGACCAGGATTTTTTTGTGCTCGGCAAGGGCCAGAAGGAAATGTTCACGGAAACGGTCGGATCCCGCAGGGTGGTTCATGATGCCGCCAAGCGAGAGGATATAGATTCCATCGGTGGTTTCTTCACTGAGATCGAGCTTGATATCCACCGATGTCGGTCTCGGGCCGGGAGCGGTTTCTTCGATAGTGAGCAGTTGGTCAAGACCCGTGTCCTCAAAAAGTTCCTTTATTTCCCCATGGAGATTGATTGCCGAAAGAGTTCCGCCGTTTTCCTGGAGTTGCTTGGCGATCGAAACGATACATCCGATCCCGAAACTGTCGATAAAGATGGTCTCTTCGAAATCGACTTCGAGGTGGTGAATCCGTCCTTCATCCAGTTCATCCCGCACAAGTGCAGTGGCGTTTTTGGGTTCCTGACCGGCAAAACGGGCGGGCAGAGACAGGATGTAGGCGGAATCGGTCTGTGTCAGCTCCATATGGGCTCCCGGGCTTACGTTATCGCAAAAACCGTCGCATCAGCTCTTCAGTGGACATCCGTACCACTGTCGGCCGTCCGTGGGGGCAGGTGTACGGGTTGTCGGTTGCAAAGAGTGTGTTGAGCAAAGCGTTCATTTCTTCCTGATCGAGTTTCTGTCCCGCTTTGATTGCCGAACCGCAGGCAAAGGCCGCGGCGAACCGATGGCGGGGGTCGGCGGTGCGTCCGGAAGAGTCGTTGAGCAGGTAGTCGACCATCGCGCGTATTGCCTCTTCGGCCGCGGAATGCTTGAGAAACGACGGAACCGCGGAGACCGAAACGGTATTACCGCCAAACTCGGTCAATTCGAATCCGAACGAACGGAAATAGTTCTCCGAAGACACCACTACTGCTTTTTCTGCGGGAGAAAGTTCCACGACAATCGGAAAGAGCAGCTGCTGTGATTCGGCATGGCCGCGGTCGAGATCCTCAAGTGCCTGCTCGTAGAGCACCCTCTCGTGGGCAGCGTGCTGGTCTATCAGGAGAATACCGTTTTTAATGGGGGCCAGAATAAAGATCCCATGGATCTGATAGCACGAGATGAGACTCCAGGCTTCCTCGGATACACTGTCCTGTAATTGTACGGTCGGGGCCTGCCGTTGTTCAAGGTCGGCGTGCCGCGATGTCGTGGGGAAGGGAATGACAGTCTGGGGTTCGGAAACATGGGTGTGTTCGGCCGGTGGCCGATTTGGGTAGCCGGATTGCGGTGGAAAGGGAACCTGTGATGAACCGGGAGAAGAAGACGGCGAAGGGAACTGCTGACCGGAGAAGGGCTGATCGGGAGTGCTGGTGCTTCCGATTGCATCGGTAAGTCCCTTCTGCACGGCCGCATACACGGCCGAGAAAATTTCCCGTTCTTGATCGAACCGTATCTCCCGTTTGGTCGGGTGCACGTTGACATCGGTGCGCTGGGGATCGATATCCAGAAAACAGAAAAAGGCCGGTCTGAAATTGTCGACAATGAATCGGCTGAACGCCTGACGAACCGCATGAGTGACTGAATCGTTGTCGACCCTTCGAAGGTTTACGAATAGGCATTGAAAGCGGGGGCGGGCCGAGGCCTTGCCGGGGGGGGAAATGTACACGACAACGTCCATGTCCTCGCGTCCGCCGCGGCATTCGATCAGCGATGAAGCAAAGTCGTGGCCGGTGACCTGGGATATCCTGGCGCGAAGGGTGTCGGTCGATGGCGTTTCCAGGACCGCTTTTCCATCGGTAGTCAGGGTAAAATGAATCTGGGGAAAAGCGATTACCATCTGCTCGATCATCCGAACGATCGCCATCCGCTCCGCCCGCTCGGTCTTCATGAATTTTTTTCGTGCCGGGACATTGTAGAGGAGGTCTTCGACAGTGACGGTCGTTCCGCGCGGACGGGCCACGGGGTCGAGTGTGGTTTCCTGGCGGTCGAATCCGGTCTGAAGCATATGTCCGAGGCCATCGGTAGTTGCGCTGCTTTCTATACGAAGACGGCTGACGGAAGAAATCGCGGCGAGAGCTTCGCCCCGGAATCCCATGGTGGTCAGAAGAAACAGGTCTTCGGCCGACCTGATTTTGCTTGTGGCATGTCGTTGTATGGAAAGGGAGAGATTCTCGGGGGACATGCCGATTCCGTTGTCGGCAATAACGATTCGCTCGAATCCGGCGGAGTCGATAGTGATATCGATTCGGCTCGAAGCTGCATCGATTGAGTTTTCGATCAGTTCTTTGACAACCGACGCCGGACGTTCGATAACCTCGCCGGCGGCGATTTTTTCAATGACTTCGGGCTCGAGCAGTTGAATGGATCCTGCAGAGTTGCTCATGAGACCTGTTTATTTCCTTGCGTTTTGTGTCGAATGCTGCATGGTCATTGTCGGGCATGCTCCAAGAGAGCACTTACAGTGTCGGCCAAAGCGGAAGGCCGTGGTAATGACCTGGTGAAGGGGGAGAAAAAAATGCCCCCGACAGTGGTTATAAAGCTGCAAAATTGTGCGGCGAGAAGCGCACATATTGGGGAAGTCATAAGAGAAAAAAATGCGGAAGGGGGGACTCGAACCCCCACGTACTTGCGTACACTAGACCCTGAATCTAGCGCGTCTACCAATTCCACCACTTCCGCGAAATCGGATCTTCAAAAATAGTATTGTGCATGGCGATGGTGGGAGAGGTGGAGGCAGGAAATCGGGATTTGAATGAAATCGACAGCCTGCCCCGCGTGCTTTCCCGGAAAAAAACAGTCAGGCAGCTCATCGAAACGGCAGCCCCCCAGGCGCATGGGTACCTCCCTGGAAAACCTGTCGATTATTGCGTTACCGACATCCAGGGAGTAATTTCTACCCACCGCACCAGTTCTGCGGCAGCTTTGTTTCAATAGGAATACCAGGGAGGAATTCGGATGGGAATCGGACAGTTTGATGACCTGTTTGGGAGTATACTCGAAGAAATTGCCGGGATGGAGGCTGTCGATGTCCACACGCATATGCCGTGGGACCGGCCGCAGGCACAGAGCGCAGTGCCGATTATGTTCTATCACTTCGTGAATTTCGAGCTTCGTTCCGCCGGGCTTTCCGGTCCCGATACGCATCATGAGAACGATGTCTACGTGAAAGATGTCAAAGACCGCATTCTTCGGGCCCTTCCGTATTTCCCGAAAATCCGATTCAGCGGGAGCTACTACTGCCTCAAGCGGGTGCTTCAGGATCTCTACGGGATGAAAACGGAGTGTCCAACCGAAGATTTCGTGGATAGTCTGCTGGGGCAGATCGATGAGCGGAAGGGGGATCCCCGGTGGGCTCGCGAGGTCCTTACCCGAAAAGCGCGTATCGTTCGCTCATCGGTGAATATCCTCAATTATCCGAATTGGACAGAGCGCATGGACAACAATGACCCCGATACGCATCGCTTTGCCGATCTGTTCTTTCCCGCCGTGGAGCAGGGCATATTCGTGTACCGCCCGGCAGAAACGGTGCTCAAGACAGCCCAAAGCCGTTCGGGTGTACCGGTTGAAAACGCCGAGAGCCTGAGCAGGGCAGTTGCCGGTTATCTTACGGAAAAAGAATGGGACTCGATTCATTCGTTTCTGGGATGGGCCACGATTGGACTTCGGTTCGATCACTACTCAGAAGAGACTGCCGAACGTGCGGTGCAGAAGGCTCGTGCCGGTGAGAAAACCAGTGCCGAAGAAGACAATGCGGTGCATGTGTTGTGCACCCGGGCGCTTATCGGCCAGCTCAGGAAACGCTCCCTGCCCCTGCAGTTGTTCTTTGGATCCGAATTTGTTCCCACACTACGGGAACCCGCGGTAGCATCATTTGCCGATCAGACCCTTCTGGGATTTGCTCAGCTGGCATCCGATTACCCCGATATGAATTTCGAGCTAATGTTAGGAGTGCATGCGTACTCACAGGAAGCCAACGTGCTGGCAAAGCTTCTGCCCAATGTCAGAATCAGCGGCGTATGGTGGCACAACATGTATCCGGTCTACATCAGACGGCTTCTGGAAGAGCGTATGGATGTCTGTCCGATAAACAAAGTTTCGGCATTTTTCTCCGATGCCTACTGTGTGGAGTGGGCATATGGAAAACGACAACTCGTGCAGAGGGAATTTGCGCACGTGTGCGCAGAAAAAGTGGCCAAGGGGTATATCACCAGAAACGATGTCACTGAAATCGCACGGATGTGGTGGTACGATAATCCCGTGGAGTCATACGGGTTGGCCGCGAAAAACCAGGACACCGGCACAGTTGGCTCACGCAGGTAGGCTATTGCGCCTGATAGAGCTTAGAGACTTTTACTTCGACCTTAAGCATTTCGTCTTCGATCGCCCGTTCGATCCGGATGAGCTGGACGGAAATCATTACGAAATAGATCAGAACCAACAGGCCGAGTCCGGCCATGACAAATACCAGCATGAGTGTCTCCGTGAAGGTACAAGCATCTTCAGCTCAAGCCTCCTCCCGGCCGTAGACCCGGGGGGCGAAGCAGGTTGCGTTGAAATCGGTTATAACCGGCCAGGGCGATCATTGCCGCATTGTCGGTACACAGGCCGGGAGGGGGAAAGAAAACAGTTTCTCCGAACTCTTCGGTGAGTGCCGTCCGCAATGTGCCGTTACAGGCGACTCCGCCGACCATGGCGATACTGCTGATACCGGTCGCATCCGATGCTTCCCGGAGGCCGGAGACAAGCGATGAAATGACGGCATTCTGGAATGCCCGGCAGATTTCGGGGCGGTTTTCCCGAAGGTACTGGTCATCGTGGTTTTGAAGATGATAGCGGACGGCGGTTTTCAGGCCCGAAAAACTGAAATTGATACCCTCTGCCGAGACTTTTGCCACCGGGAATCGTAGTCTGCCGGTTGGGGGGGCAATCCAAGCCTCCTGTTCGATGGCTCTGCCGGCGGGGTAAGCAAATCCCAGGAGCTTCCCGACCTTATCGAATGCCTCCCCGGCAGCGTCATCGACCGTCTGCCCCAGGCACTCATACGTTCCGAAATCCGTTACCTTATAAATAGCCGTGTGTCCTCCCGAAACCACCAGAGCGAGAAACGGAAACGGCAGATCGGGGTGTTCCAGAAGAACCGAACAGATATGTCCTTCGAGATGGTTGATTCCAGTAACCGGTTTGCCGTATCCACTCTGAATGCCCAGAGCAAATCCGATTCCCACCAGAAGAGCACCGGCTAACCCGGGGCGGTCAGTGACGGCAACCAGATCGATTTCATCCACCGACATCCCGGATTCATCCAGAACCGCACGGCACAGGGGCTCTATCTTCTGAAGATGAGCGCGGGAGGCGATTTCGGGGACGACTCCGCCGTACTGAGAATGGACATCCTGGGAAAACGTCTGGTTGGCCAGAATGCGTCTGTCGGTTAAAAGAGCCAGCGATGTTTCGTCACAGGAGGTTTCTACGCCTAAGGTAATCACGTCTTTTTACTCACGGGTAAGGCAGTTTGCCAGGGTCGGATGATTCAAGATGGCCGGTGCGAGTTCTTTGTCACAATTGGTTATCTTGAGACTCCCCGACACTGCTTCGATCATACGTTTCATTTCTTCCAGATACTGAAGTTCCTCCTCATACAGAAAAAGCACCCGGTCGAAATCGATATGTACACGAGGTGCACGCGCATTCTGCAGCTGAGAAGCCAGCGCTTCCCAGGCGTAGGGAAAATCCGCATCCTTTTTTGCTTCCGAGAAAATAGGTATTGTGATGATATCGCGTTTGGAGGAGTGTGTCGATCGTGGAGGAAGGGGTGTCTGTGTTACCGGCGATGCGGCCGCAGCGGGCATGGGATCCGGGGAAAGAGGCACTTTGTGGGCTCCTGTTTCAGGCGGCATCTCTGGTGGAGCGGTCAAGGCTGGCTCGGGCGATGTCTGCGGTATGGGGGCCGAAACCGGCGGTGTGGTGACCGGAATACCCGAAGCCCTTTCTTCGTTGGTATTGGCATACGGATCACGGACGTTTCGGACAATCTGAATCCCCTCCGATGCATCGAAATGCTCAGAGTGATCATCGGGCTCTTGTTCACTGGCCCGATTCTCTTCATCGTAACCATCCGGGAGGCTTTCATGACCGCCTGCGGGAATGCTGTTGTGCCTGTTCCGAAGAGCATCGAACTCCGAAGCCTTCTTGTTCACTTCGTCTTCGAGCAGGGATATGCGCGATGAAGTCGTAAGGAAAGTGCGAAGATTCACGGCGCCGAGAATCACTGCGGCCAAAGCCAGAAATGCAGCACTTCCGTAAATAACCAGTAAGAGTGTCACCGGGATTCCTCTGGAATGAAAAATGCAGTTGAAGCCAGAAAACACCTGAGCTTCGAAGCAGCATGCAAGTGGGCTGGCCCAACCCTTGCCAAATTATCGGCAGGAGTATACACTGATTATATTATTGAAGGTGATGAGTGAACAACAGTGCAGTGATATTTCGCTGTTATCGGAGCCGAGAGTCTGGAATGGAACACATGACCGAAGAAATTGGCAGGGGCGGACTTTTGGGTAATGCGGAGCGTGAACGAAACCTGAGTGCGACCTCACCCAAGTCGTATCGGATTCTCATCGCGGATGATGAAGAAGGTATACGGATGTTCGTTACTCTTCTTCTGGAGAAGAAGGGCTACGAGATAGTCTGTGCACCCGATGCCGAAACGGCACTGGCCATGCTTTCGCAGCAGCCGTTCGATCTGCTGATTTCCGATATCCGTATGCCCGGGATGGATGGCTTCGAGCTTCTTCAGCGGGTCGAGCGGGAGTACCCGCAGGTAAAACGGATACTGATGACCGGATACGATATCGACAACTATATCGACATGGTACGGCAATACAATATAGGAAACGTGCTGTCCAAGTCAGAGATGGTCAACTACGATGAATGGTGTGAGTATATCGAAAGCATCCTGTCTGAGAGGATTTTCGGTCTCGACCGCCTCCTCCCGGGAGCATCGATTCGTTCATCACTGGTACAGAATCACAACCAGTCACGAGAGATCTGCGCAGAAATCGTGCGTGAATACCAGGGTGATGACCGGGTGTATTTCGAAGTCGCCGTGAATGAGTTGATCACCAACGCAGTGTATCACGGGGTGCTGCAGCTCACCAATGTCTCGCGTGAGCAGTGGCAGGAAGACTATCAGCTGGATCCTTTCGAAGCCGTGCGGGTGTCCTGGTGCAGTGATTCCGAGAAAATCGGGGTTTCGATCGAAGACCCACGGGGGAAACTCCGGAAAACAGATGTCCTCAGGTGGCTGGATCATCGTATCGATGAGCCTCTGGGGGATCAGGAACATGGGCGGGGATTCATGCTGGTCCGACGGTTCATTGACCGGTTCGTGATCAATATCGACCGGGGAAAGAAAACCGAGTGTGTGATTCTGCAGAATTTTGACAAACGGATGCGAAACAGGTATAAACCCCTTTTGATTCACGAGATATAGCAGAATGGATCAGGTACCTGTCGGGTTGCGGGAGAGTCCATGAAACTGAGTATCAGGACAGCAGGAAAATATCAGGTTATACAGATCGAAGAAGAGCTGAACGTGATTTCGGATCTCCAGGAGCTCTTTTATCTGGTCAAAGGGTACCTCGAGCAGGATAAATCCAGCATTGCGGTCTGTTTTCCCAACACCAGCTACATTTACAGCGGCGCAATTGCGGTTCTCTTGAAATGTTTCAAGGCTGTCCGGAAAGACCGGGGAGATCTTTGCATTATCGAATCGAATCCGGATATAAAAGGCATGCTGCAGGCGCTGAATATCGACCGTGTCATCCGTATACTGGACTCCGAAGAAGAACTTGTGCAATCAGTACCCGATGGCCCGCCGGAGCACGCCTCGCTACAGCCCGGTTCATAGCCCCCGTCTTCTCCTGCCGCCGGAATGCCTGCGTCTACCCCCCCCCTTTTTTCTTCCTCACATAAGCACTACCTGGTGACAGGAACCAGTTTTTCCTATCTGGTTTGAGCCGGAGCCGCCCGCATTGTCCTGCTGAGAAATGATGTGGTAGTTTTCCCCAGGCGCCGCTTTTCGCAGAGTAGTACTTGACAATTCCCTTTTTTGCCGGTATAATCAACGCTACAGGTTTCATCTCGGCCTCAGGTCGCAAACTCATACAGTGCACCACTTTTCTGCCTCAGTTTGTGATTTTCATCACAGACATGCCGATTGTTTAATGGTACAATCGGAGAGCGACTCACGGAGGTCCGGAAGAAACAAACGGGTACAACGCAGGTGGGTGGGTAGTAACTAAATACAGAACGGTCAACCAGTTAGGCCCTTAGAGAACATCTAATGCGTAAACTGCCTCACAAAGACGCATCTCGGTGGTACGGACCGTGCAGTACTCGACTATTTCCATCAGGCGTTGTAGAATCCCGGGTTTTCCTGCCTGTGCTTGTGCTACTTCTGGTATTTTCGGCACCTTCTGCCGAT
Organism: Chitinivibrionales bacterium; assembly: GCA_041641555.1. GTDB lineage: Bacteria > Fibrobacterota > Chitinivibrionia > Chitinivibrionales > WJKA01 > JBEPYC01. Next base: position 11,028 of record JBEPYC010000069.1, read on the forward strand.
TACGCTTCGTTTTCCCATTCGGCGGACATTACGGTGAATACGACTTCTTCCGGCGCCTCGGTCGGGACCGACCTGTATGGATTTCCCATGCTGGTCAGACTGGATACGTCCAATGCGCGTGATGTCTTTCTGAATGCCCGGAGTGACGGCGGGGACATTCGATTTGCGAAAAGTGATAATGCCACGGCCCTTCCCTTTGAGCTTCAGCGGTATGATGTCATCTCGGACAGTGTCGCGGAATTCTGGGTGCAGCTCGACACGGTTTACGCCAACGACAGCACGCAGTCATTCGTGATGCACTGGGGGAACTCTGACTCGATGACTGTTTCCAATTCCGCAATTGTCTTCGATACGGCCAACGGCTATGCCGGGGTATGGCATCTGGATATGAACAGCGCTGATGCAACCGTTCTGGGACGAACCGGAACTGAATCGGGGGTGTTTGATTCATCGGGGGCGATCGGCCTGGCAAAGGGTTTCGATGGCGTGAGTAGTTCGATCAGCTTTGCCGATGACTCCTACCTGAGTCAGACCGGACCGCTGACGGTTTCGGCATGGGTGAAATTCGAAGTCGATGGTGTGCTTCGTTCTCTGGTGAGCAAGGGGGCGGGAGCATACGAACTTTTCGGGGATAATGGCGGTAATGCATCCTTTTCTGTAAACGATGGCGCCACCCAGAGCGTCGCGTCCGATGCCACGATGTTGACCGGTCAGTGGTACTATCTTGCCGGAGTGTACGATGGGACGACGGTGACGTTGTATGTCGATGGTGTCCTGCAGAGCGCGTCGAGCCCTGCATCGACGGTGAGCACAACCGCAAACCCCTTGTTTTTCGGGCGTGATGCAGAGAGTGCATCGGAGTTTCTGGATGGGGTGCTCGATGAAGTACGGTTGAGCGCAGCGGCGCGTAATGCCGACTGGATCAGGCTTGCCTACGAGACGCAGAAGGCCACGGCGAGTGTCCTGACGTTCTCCGAAATAGACAACTCTGCGCCAGACAATGACATGACCCTGAGTGCGACAGCGGTGGGAAGTGACAGTGTGGAGCTGGTGTGGGATCCCGGAGCAATAGATTCCGCCGATGCCGACAGTGTGGGGATCTGGTACAAACTGGGCGATTATCCGGATTCGGCATACGATATTTCGGCTACGATGCTTGGTCTGTTTGACCTTGCAACCTCGAGTGTCGCTGTCGGTGGGCTCACCCCCGAGAGTACCTACTATTTCAGTATCATGGTTCGGGACAGTACCGGAAACTGGAGTGATACGTCATCGACAGCACGCGATACCGCCGTTACCGTTGCATCAGGCCTTGTCACCTGGGATGGAGGCGGGGCGGATACGAACTGGAGCACTGCAGGCAACTGGAGTCCGGACCGAGTCCCTGATTCTTCGGATTCCGTTGTGTTCGAAAGCGGCTCCAAGACGTGTTATCTCGATATGACAGCCAGGGTACGCGCGATGACGGTGGTCTCCGGATATACGGGGATGATTCGTTTCGGCAGTGATTCCCTGTATGTACTGGATGATGTCGATGTGCAGAGTGCGGTTATCGGTGCGGATAACGGACGTCTCGTGCTTGCATCCGATGACCCCCAGACACTCATCCCGTCTTCGGCAGATACACTTCCCGGTCTTGTTATCGCAGGGGCCGGCAAGGTTAGCCTCGGCGCGCAAAACCTGACGGTATCTTCGATTACCATGAACGCCGGTTCACTGAGTACTTCGGGATTGGACCTGGAAGTGCTCGGGGATATATCTCTTGACAGCGGTTCAATGGATCTGACCGGATCCAATGTCGATGTTGCCGGGAGCTTTGTCTACGGTGGTCCGGTTACTGCTCCCGGAGCCGGATACAGTTTCACGGTTGGGAAGGATTTTTACGCTCTCAATGGCGGGAGCTACACGCACTCCTCGGGTAAAGTCGTCCTGTCGGGAAGCGAATCGAATCGATACGTAAACAGCCTTGGAAATTCGTTTTTCGATCTGGAGGTCGCCCGGTCGGGCGTCGAGGTGATTTTCAGCGATTCCACGACTGTGGAGAACGCATTTGTCTGCACAACCGGACTCTGTTCACTTTCCTTTACCGGCTTGACCGGTCACTATTTCGGGCAGGCAACGATCGATGGTAACGGGCAGGAAGTCGTGTTAAGCTCAACCGATGGCAACACCTGGCGAATGAATATCGGTGCCGTTGTCGATACTTTCGAGCATGTGGCAGTATCCTACAGTGATGCAAGCGGGAGTGGGGTCCGGCCGGTTGCCAGGATGGCCACTTCGAGTGACCAG
>JBEPYC010000070.1:0-12924 GCA_041641555.1 Chitinivibrionales bacterium
AGGCGTCGAGTCTCTCATTGAATCTCCTTTTTTTATGAGCCACGCATCGATGCCCGAAGAAGCCCGTCGCGGAGCCGGCATTTCCGAGGGTACCGTCCGGGTGTCCGCTGGAATCGAGCATAGCCGGGATCTTATCGATGACTTAAGCAATGCACTGGATGCAGTGACGACCTGAACCCTCCGTACTCAACTCCCATTTTTTTTCGAAGAGGATTACAATGGCGAAGATTTATGAAAATGTCTGTGAACTGATCGGTAACACTCCTCTGCTGCGGTTTTCCAGGCTTGCGCCTGAACTCCCTGCCGAGCTGATTGTTAAAATAGAGGCGTTTAACCCCGGATCAAGCGTCAAAGACCGTATCGCCCTGGCGATGATCGAAGCGGCAGAAAGTGACGGGCGCCTTAAACCCGGGTCCACTGTCATCGAGCCCACATCCGGCAATACAGGTATCGGGCTTGCAATGGTTGCGGCAGTTAAGGGTTATCGCATTATTTTGACAATGCCCGAATCGATGAGTATCGAGCGCCGGAAACTGCTGCAGGCTCTTGGGGCCGAACTCGTCCTGACGCCGGCTCAAAACGGAATGGAAGGCGCGATAACCCAGGCGCATTCACTTGCCGAGAAGATTCCAGACAGTTTCATTCCACAACAGTTCAACAACCCGGCGAACCCCTCGATCCACTTCCGCACGACAGCCGAGGAAATCTGGCGCGATGCCGACGGCAAAATCGACATATTTGTCGCCGGCGTTGGAACCGGCGGAACGGTAAGCGGTAACGGGGCCTTTTTCAAAAAGAAGAATCCCGCAATACAAATTGTAGCCGTCGAACCCGAAGAATCACCGGTAATTGCCGGAGGTGCCGCCGGTCCGCACATGATTCAAGGAATCGGGGCCGGCTTTGTACCCGAGAATCTCGACCGTGACGTTATCGACGAGGTAATCAGTGTTTCCAGCAACAATGCCTTCGCTACCGCAAAAGACATTATCCGCACCGAAGGTCTCATGGTAGGCATATCTTCGGGAGCCAATGCATGGGCTTCTCTACAGGTCGCCCGGAGACCCGAGAATGCCGGAAAGCGTATCTGTACGGTCATGTGTGACACGGCCGAGAGATACGTTTCGACCATTCTTTTCCATAATGATTGAGTTTACTACCCGTTAGGAGAAATATGCAACGCCGACTTACGCAACAGCGTGTCAGCGAAGACGAAGAGATCAAGGCCGGCGGCCTCTTCCTCGACTTCGATGAGATCGCAAAAAGGGGCTCGCTGTCAAAAGAGGAAGGCCTGATCGCCAAATGGTATGGTGTGTATGGCTCACGCCAGCCTGGTAACCTGATGACTCGCATAACCGTTCCGGGCGGGGTCATCACCTCTCTTCAAGCCCGTCAAATTGCCCGCACTGCCGAGCGTTACGCTCAGGGCCGGATCAATATCACCACCCGGACTTCACTACAGTACCATTGGGTGAAATTACGGAATGTACCGCATATGCTGCGCGAACTCGCATCTGAGTCTGTAAGCACTTTTCATGGGTGCGGTGATGTAGTCCGAAATGTTGCCGCCTGCCAGATGGCGGAGAATTGCCCCTACCGCCGCCTGGATGTGCGCCCTTTCGCGGTGGAATGCGCCCGATTTCTCAATGGATGCCGCGACCTCGATAACCTTCCCCGAAAATTCAAGGTCAACTGGTCCGGGTGCAGCGCCGGTTGTGCTCAGCCATACATGAACTGCGTCGGACTGGATGCCGTGCAGGTGAAAATTGACGGCACAGAACAAACCGGATTCTCCGTGGTAATCGGCGGTGGTATGGGATGGAAAGGATTTGTAGCGCAACCGCTGTTTTCCTTTGTTCCCGAAGACACGGTTCTTTCGGTCGTCCGGGCTATAGCACTGCTGTTCCGCGATCACGGCGACCGGTACAACCGTGCCAAGGCACGGCTCAAATTCGTGGTCGCTCGCAAAGGAATCGATGAGTGTCGCAAGATTGTGCTGCAAAACCTCAAAGACGAGAACATCGCAATCGATGGTATTCGCTGGGATGAGCTTCCGGAAGTCGGCAAACCGATACCGCATCGACCGCTGGTGGACTCCGCAGTGCAGCCTGCGGGCCCCGAAGCTGTCGTGCGGATACGCGTCCCCAAAGGTGAAATGAACATCAGTCAGCTCACCAGGATTGCCGAGCTATCCGAAATGTATGCCGACCAGCGTATCTACTCGACCAACCGGCAGAATCTGGAACTGCACCATGTCGTTACCTCGAAGATCGATAGCGTCAAACGCGAGATTGCGGAACTTGGCCTTTTCACCGATGGCGTATCGGGGATTCGTGATATCGTTCCGTGCGTCGGCACGACATACTGTCCCAAGGCGGTAACTCGGACCCGGGATCTCTATGACCTGCTGGAGCCGGTGGTCCAGAGCGACACTTACCGGGAGATTGACGAATTTGTTAACATAAACATTACCGGCTGCCCCAACTCCTGCTCACCGTATCGGATCGTCGATATTGGATTCCGCGGGATGCGTATCCGGGAGGGAATCGGTTCTGTGGAAGCATACGAAATGCGCATTGGCGGCGACCAGCGCGCTCACGGCCACATTCTGGGCAATTTCAAGCTCACCGACTGCCCGCAGATCGTCGAGACCGTGCTTGATACGTTTGTTCAACACCGACATCATGATGAAACACTTACCGACTGCGTGGAACGTATCGGTCTCGATCCTTTCAAAGAGGCGGTTTACGCATGAAATACGACTACCAGAAAGCCCCCAATCTCTCCGAATACTCTGTAGAGAGTGGGTTTGCTCCCAAAACCGGCGATCGTCGGATCATAGCCAAAGACATTCCGTGCCAGGAGGCCTGCCCTGCACAGACCAATGTTCCCCTGTACATCGAAAGCATCGCTGAAGGCAAGTATGATGCATCGTATGCCGTTAACCTGGATTGCAATGTGTTTCCTGGGGTTCTTGGCCGGGTGTGCACACGTCCCTGTCAGGATCGCTGCCGGCACCAATGGACGAATGTGAATGGACCGGTAACGATATGTCACCTCAAACGCGCCGCGGCCGACCGCGTATCTCACGATCCGGCTCCGCCACCCGCCTGGTTTGAAGATTCAGGCAAGACCGTAGCGATCATCGGAGGAGGGCCCGCGGGTTTGTCGGCCGCTCGCGACCTGAAACGCATGGGACATTCCGTTACGATCTTTGAGAAAGAAAAGCATCTGGGTGGCATGATGGTCGACGGGATTCCGCGGTTTCGCCTGCCATTGGAAACTGTGGAAAAAGAAATAAACACCATTATCAAGACTGGTATCGAAGTCAAAACAGACCACGACGTCGATGCCGCCGAGCTTTCAAGGATTGCAGACAGCTTCGACGCATGTTGTATCGCCGCGGGGACCATGAAAGTCGGTACACTTTCCATCCCGGGGATCCCGTCCGAGGCTCAGATATCAGGTATTGAGTTCATGCGTCAATACAACAACGGTGAGATAACCAGCCTCGAGGGAGATGTTGTGGTTATCGGTGGCGGTTTCACCGCTGTCGATTGTGCGCGATCAAGTGCTCGCGCCGCACGCAGGTTGCTCGGTGAAGGCGGCCAGGTCAATATCATGTACCGTCGTTCTGAACAGTTCATGGCAGCTCAACAGGATGAACGGGAAGAATTGCTCAAAGAAAACATAACGGTGCGCACACTTACCGTACCCGTGAAAGCAACGATGGAGAATGGGGCACTGAGCACAGTCACCTTCCGGCGCACCATGCTCGATTCCAGCAGCCAGGGCGAGAAGCCGCGGATCATCCCCGTGGAAGACAGCGAATTCGAAGTTCCCTGTACATACTGCATTGTGGCAATCGGACAAAGCCAGGACTGGGACATTCTACCCGCTGGTCTGGCTCTGACGGAGGGTTTCAATACCACCCGTCCTTCTGTTTTTGCTACCGGCGACTTTGCATCCGGAAGCGACAACGTTATTAAAGCGGTCGCCAATGGAAAAAAAGTTGCACGTGAAATCGATACGTTCCTTATGGGCAGCTCACGGCTTGAAACCGGCGTGGAAATTGCCCCTCACGCTAACGAGGGCGATACCGGTCGAGTGCGTGATCACGACATTCTGCATCCTGCTTCGATGCCCGTCCTTCCCGTGATGCACCGGGCTGAAAACGATGCCGAGGTGGAGCGCGGATTCGGTGACGATGATGCCCGCTCCAATGCGCTTCGGTGCTATTTCTGTCACTACAAATTCGAAATCGACCAGGATATCTGTATCCACTGCGACTGGTGTATCGATGTCGCCCCGCGCGAATGCATCAAAAGGCTGTCTCGTGCGTTCATCGATTCTGAGGGAGTTGTCGACGGGGTCGTTGAAGCGAATCGCGCTCATGAGTCAACCTACATCTGGATCGACAGCGATGAATGTATCCGATGCGGAAAGTGCCTGCGGGTATGCCCTGTTGAGGCGATCTCGATGAAAAAGGCCACACTGGTTGAACGAAAATGCGGTAGCCCCGATTGATCAGACCATCTGGGGCGATGAAGGATCGTTGTTGTCGATGACGACATCGGCTCGCTCGTAGGGCCGGTGTCGTTCTATGTAGGAGCGTTGACCGGGAATGTATCGGGTCATGTACTTCTTGATCACTTCACCTTTGCCTCCGAATAACTCCTTGTCGCGTTCCATGGCGCGATCGAGCATCACCGAAAAGCTCACATCGAGGTATACCTTGAAATCCCAGGATTGATACAAACCCTCGCGCAACAGAAACACTCCATCGATAAGCACAATGGCGTCCCGGTCGGCAATTCGAGGATTCTGGATGACCGATGACTCGGTGCGGAAATCGTAGACCGCCGTTTTGTACGAGCGGGTTCCTCCCTTTCGGAACGGTTCGATTAGCCAACTGTGAAGGGAACTGTAGTCAAAGGAATCTCGAAAGTAGTGAAACGGCGTACTCCCGTGCTGATAGCGGATTTGCTTCGGATTATGGAAACCATCTATCGAGGCACGGATAATCTCACGCCCCGAAGGTATCAGGACCTGTTCGAGTTCATCGGCAAGGGTTGTTTTTCCCGATGCACTCCCTCCATCGATGGCAATTTTGACCGGATGGGTGTGATCAAGAGTAAGAATTCGTGTGGCAAGGCGAGCCAGGACCTCCCGGCGTTCCGAAGAAATGCTCGTATGCTGTTGCATGGATGTGTATTTCCCTGCGCGGAGTTTAAGAAACCAGACAGGGAAAATACACAAAAAGTGGTACAGATGAAAAGTGCTTTTATACCTTTTCGGTCTTCTTCTCCGCCTTTTCCGAAAAAACGTTTGATAAGTCGTTGTCTATCACATAGATACAGATCTCACGGGCGCCGTTTTCGGTGTAACCGAATTTCCGCCGAAGGTTTCGAATCAGATACCGTATGTCATCGCGAATCCGCCGGTCATACGTCCTGAACTCTTTCGTGCCGTAGTCCTTGATCGCGCGCCTGAAATTCTTGTTCGCCAGAAATGGATCGAGCGCTTTTTCTTTCAGGTTTCTGACATACCGATCTCGCAAAGAGTTATAGACCCCGGTGCTGGTGATTTCGCGGTTCTCGACCATCATTTCCTGCGTCAGCGTTTGTGAAGTGTACTCTCTCTGAGTGGCGACCCGAAATGCGTTTCGGCTTTCATCCGTTACCTTCGCACCCAGAAAGCGGCGCTCCATGTTCTCCAGATACTCATCGGTAATCTCCAGTCGCTCACCGGTATATGCACAGGTGACTTCGGTGGGGGGTTCGAAATTGACCGCAAACAGGTAGTTCAGAATATCCCGTGAGATTTGCTTTTCGTTGTAATAGTACAGCGATTCTTTTACTTCCTGCAGTGCCGCATAGTTGTACATCTGAACAAGGGAATCGACAAAACCGCGCGGTATTACCCCTGCGACCGCCGGCTCCGACTTCTCGAAAAAATCCTTCAGCATCGACATCGTAATTGGCTTGTCATCCTGCCGGTGATACGAAGAATAAAACTCGTTGAACAGGCGAATCGAATCACGCCCCGAGATTCCGCGTGCTCCTTCGCGGTCCGATTCCGATATGATTCTTCTGCGTCTGGCCGCGGTCAGCCGACGCCGATCCTCTTCGGAGAGCCAGGCCGGAATGACACCCGCATAGATCTCCATTTTCAGCAGCAGGAGGCTGTCGTCGCAGTAGAGCGAATATTTTTTGGGATCGCCGATCCACTCAAGAAGCGCTTCGGATTTCCGGTTCATGCGCGTGGAGATAATTATTCGGGCAAAGTTTGCCAATACCCGGGGGAGAAGCTGCTGTTCGATCTGGCTCCCGAAGGTGTGCCGGTAGATACTCACCTCAGTGTTGACATCGAGAACATACGGCACATTGATGTAGGCGATACGATCGGAGAAGGAGCGGAACTCCTTGATGTTTTCCTGATCCTCGGGATTCATCACCGCGAAAAGAAGTGAACTGACGTTTTCTTCGATATCTTCGACCTTGTGCAGTCCTTCGCTGATAATGTTGTGTAACTCACTGAACCGTCCTACGTTATGACCCTTGACATCCATGAGAGCATAGACACCATTATTGGTCTTTGCATACCTGGAGTAAAGGTACTGGACTTCGGTGTCGTTTTTCAGAAGAGCATTGAGACGGCGCTGCAACGCCGGATTCGCCAGAACGCGGTCGGTAGGAGGCGGATCACCGGGGTTGAACACACTTATTCCTTCGCCCAATCGCCGATTGAACCGGTATGGTCGAGAATAGATCATCTTGTGGACTTGTTCGGCGTTTTTGAGCGTGTTCAGAAGGGTGCGGTACAGGCTGCTGCAGAAAGTGCAGGGCTTGTCCTTGAGCACCCAGCTGTATTCACGCTGCTCGAGAAGTGTGCGCCTGAACTCGGAGCTGCCAAACAGGTCAATGAAAAATTTCTCTCGATAGTCTCGAGGAATCAACAGTATCGGGTGATCGTGACAGGGGCACGGGATTTCAAGCATGCCATCGGCACTGGTCGCCAGGAGGTGTTCGGCGTGTTCCCGGGCATGTTTGGGATTCTCCCCTTCCAGAAGTTCCGCGAGTCGTTCAACCAGAGGCAATGAATCATGCCGGGAAAGCGGCCCGAATGCCGATGGATCCAGGCGCCAGATAACCTCGTACCGCGTTCCTTCATCGGTATTCATGTAGGCTTCGAATCTCTTGAGCAGGTTATTGAGGAACGTGCTCTTTCCACATCCGGGCGGACCCTTGAAAACGTAAATCTTGTTCTGCTGGGCACCGGCACTCATGGCATCGACAGCGTTGACAAACCGATTGGCGAAGAGCCGGTCGGCGAAAAACGGACGATCCGCTCCTACTTCGAACAGCCGGGAGCAATCGTATTTTACATAGTGAATAGATTCCGGATCGTTAGAATATTCATCGACCCCGATCCCCAGGTACGATTGCACCATATCGTGTAAGACCTGAAAAACATTGCGAAGTACATGGGTCGGGTCCTCGGCCAATAGATTCAGAAACTGGTCAAACGGGATCGGCGGACGCCGACTCCGGTCGGTCATACGCCGATTCAGGTTCTGCATTGCGTTACGTGCGGTCATGTATATCCGATCTCCAATGGCAAATTTCAGCCACCTGGTGCTAAACTTCTTTTTTACTCAGCTTACGGTTTTCCATGGTATAGACAACGCGTCGCCACTTGATTTCCGGTTTCTCTTCTCCGCGCTCCGATGCCGGAATCTTCCCGGTATATGTTTTTCCGGCCGACGATATCGATACCACTTCGCTGGTTTCAAGTTTCACTCCGCCTCCCCAGAGGTACTCGACACCAAGCATCACATTCGCGATGAATTCGTTCACCAGAGGTTTTCCCTCGAAATGGTGCTCCAGGTAGAGAGATCCATCACCGCCACCGTCTCTTCGAACCGTAATGTAAGGCGGGTGGTATAGTGTGTCGAGCACCATCTGGCGATATTGATCTGCGGAACGGCTTTTGACATAGTATTCCCAGGCGCCACGCTGTTGGTTCAGGCGACGACCGGCAACGAACAGTTTGTGTTTGTCTACGAAGTCCTGATCGATAAAGCTGTCGATAAACAGATGGTCGCACAGCGTTGTACGTACCTGAAAGATCAGATTGCGGCCGGTCCCCTCTCCGGTATCGAACTCTTTTCGGGCCACCCGGTCCTTCAAACGCCGGTAGGCAAGTGAATGCTTTCCCTTGTCTCCCAGTTCCTCCACATACTCGAACATCCGCATTCCCAGAGCATACGGGTTGAGTCCAACCCGCTGAAGAGCCGCAACGCCCGAGTGCGTGCGCGCAAAATCCACTTCGTGACCCCGAATCCGCTCATCGGAGAGAAACAGGTTTTCGTGCCAGTAGCTCGCCCACCCTTCGTTCATGATCTTCGTTCGAATCTGCGGCTGAAAAAACAGCGATGTCTTGCGTACTATTTCGATAACCGACTTCATCCATCCGTTTTCACCCTTATTGAGAAAAGGTGAATGTTCAAGAAGAAACTGCAGTAAATCGACACTCGGGGGCGCCTTATCCTTGCGGTACTTCTGAAACATGGAATCGAATTCAGGGTTCCGCTTCCGGACATCGGAAAAGAAGGCCGAATCGGTCTTGGCACCATGCTCCTTCGCGGATTCATTATAGCGTTTGAGTTCTTTCATGTACTCCGCGGTCGTAACCTTTTTGACATCCTGCAAAAAGACATCGAAGTAGTAATCGACCGCATCGGACCAGGAGCGCTCCGGCCCGGGATCCTTGCGGGTCAGTTCCGAGAAATACCCGACTATATTATCAAGTCCTCGGGCAAACTCGATAACGTAGTCCACCCATCGACCGTGGATCGACCGGAGATTGGCGATCAACCGTTTATCCGCAAGAGCCTGGCCGGAAAAATCGTTATCCCAGGTGTGTTCGAAATAGGAGTTGTTCTGAAAAAAATCGATATGTCCCAGAACGTGATAAAAGATCATCACGTTCATCCAGTCCGGATTGTTATCGTTGTAAAACGATATTGCCGGGCGGGTATTTATCACCGTCTCGTAAGGGTTGTGAGGATAGAGTTCGTAACGCCCCCGCTCCTTGAGTACTTCCACATCGTGCACCCAGTAGTCATACAACGTGGGAATCATGTATTTGGGTGTCAGGTCCAGAAGATCCCTATTGGTCACGATATATTCCAGGGTCTCATCGTTGAACCGCAGCCCCGCTGCCCGAGCCCGGTCCTTACACCCTTCCATAATACTTTTTGTCTTCTGATCTATTAATTCCATTATGATCCCTTATTCCGCTGGACCGTTCTCACGCTACGTTGGAACTTCTTCGGCTACCAGCTTGCGAATTCCTTCGATTACCCGGTTCTCTTCGGCATCCTCGGACATCACATCGAACCGGAAGACATCGGATCGGGTTTTCTGCAGATCGGCTTCTTCCAGATACTGTTGAACGGTAGTCCTCTGTGCATGTGCATAGGAATGCTCTACCAGGGTAACACCGACCCGGTTGGCATAGCCAAGCATGGTGTCGAGCTGTGCCAGCGCACGCTCTCCGGTGCTGTCCCAGTCATCTCCATCGGTACCGTGGAAGACATAAATGTTGTAGTCCTGTGCGAGATTCTCGTTCTCCACGATTTCGTTTACAAGCTTGAATCCCGAGGCAACTTCTGTTCCACCTGCAACACGAGAATTGTAGTAGGAAAAGAAATCCGGCACCTCTTTGGCCCTGGTATCGTGAAGAATAAAACGGGTTTCGACGCGTTTCGCATACTGATACAACAACCAGCTGTAAATCATCACATGCTGTGAGCAGACAAGCTGGGTACAGTTGCCTTCCATCGATCCGGAGTAATCTCGAACGAAAAAGACCACCGCCTGTGATTCGTACTCCTTCTCTGGCGAGAGTATCCGATAGATGCGATCCTGTGGCGATACAAGCAACCCGGTCGAGTCAACGGGCTTGGCCTGATGGACTCGTCCCAGCGCAATATTGGTGTTGACGATCTGCCGGAGAGTGGCTTTCTTATCGAGCACCTGCCCGAACCCCCGGTTTTTATCGGTAATATCGTAGGTGTATTTGGTAAGGGAACGTTTGCTACCTTTGTCTTTGAGGTTGGGAAGCTCGAATTTCTCGGTCAGGATCTTTCCAAGATCATAGGCGCTGGACTCCACCTCGTGCACTGCATCCTGACCCTGTCCGGCCCCGGTCCCTTCACCTTCCTGGCGCACCGGCTGTTCACCGATCACCTCTCCCTCTTCGCCGTCACCACTTCCACCCATCTGATCTTCATCGTTGGGGTCCTTGATACGGTCGTGCATGAACTTCTCTTCGACCGTCGTCGGTACTACGGCTATGGCATTCTTCTCGCCTTTTCCCGGACGGATCAGCTTCCCCACGCGTATCTTACGTGGAAAGCCGTCTTTTTCCCGTTGACGATCCCGTTCCAGAAGCTCATCGATTGAACTGAGGCCAAGATACGGTGCCGGCATGGGAGCCGAGTTCTGCAGAGAGAGCAGATCCTGGTAGTTTTCGGGTGATGCTTTGGCCACAATCTGCCATTTCGGCTCATATACGGGCTGGTCATGGCTCTGAGGCCCATTCAATTCTGTCTGCACGAGCCGTTCCTGCTCCGGGCTCAGCCCCATCCGCTTCAGCTCCTCATATCGCTTTCGTGCATCGGACATGTACTATTCCTAACCGGGGGATTTCTTAGTTTTCGTCTTCCTGCGTGCAGAAGTATTCGATCGTCTTTTGAGCACAGGTAGTGCAATACCCGAGCCTTTTGAGCATAGTGTCAATCATCCTGTCGTACAGCTTCTGGTTTTCTTCGTTGGTACGATTTGCCAGTGCTCCAACCAGACTGCCGGCTCCGGCGATATCGGATTTCAGCCGGACATCGGTCACCGCCTTCACAAGCTCCAAATTGTCCATGAAATCGTAGTTCGGATCGATCGAAATTTTCTGTCCGTATACTTTGCGTATCGAGGTCCTGAATGTCTCGATCTGTTCGCGTGTTTTGAGACCCAACCGTTCCTCTACACTGTTTATAAACCGCTCATCGATTTTCAGAGCCTTGAGTTCACCGCTCTGTGGATCTTTATATTTCCACATTTTGTCCGGTGCCAGGTTCTCGGCATCGATTCCTATGATCATATTCACGTAGTTCATGACGTCTTTGCGGATTGCGTGCGGCTCATCCATGTATGCGTTGAACATCTCGGTCATGATACGTTCACGATACAGTCCTTTTGCAATCTTAATGTCTTCGAGATATTTCTTCCGGTCATTGGCATCCGATACATAGTCGAGAATAACTCGCTCGAGTGACTTGAACACGTCATAGGCAAATGCGCATTTCCCCTCGTTGGTTTCGGAACTCTCCATGAGAAGCTGGACCGCCCGCCCCAGATTTCGCTGTCCAAGACCCTTCTGTCCAAACCGGTTGATGATAACCGGATCCTGATTGAGTGTATCGATGACTTCGGCAAGGGTCTTGATACTCTTTTCACCAGCGACTTCGCCCGCACAGAGTTTCATTGTTTCGACCGGAGTCAGTTTTTCGGAGCGGGCAAGACGTGACAGTACCACCGAGACCGATGCCGCATAGTTGAGATTCGGATCCTGATGCAGAGCATCGCGGGTCAGGGTTGTACGAGATTCTCCACCAATTGCATATTTCGTCAGGCTTTTCTGGAGCCGGTAGTTGGTGTTGTGCGACACGTAGCAGATTCGGCACCGGTCGACAATCGGTGCTTCCTCTTTTTCCGAAAGAAATCGGTTGAACTCCTGATTGTTACTCGTGGCGATAATCAATGAATCGATTGGCCACTTGAACCCGTCGATCTCGATCATGCGGTTCTGAATCACGCCCAGATACACCTGCACCAGGTCTTTTTTGTTTTTGTAAATCTCGTCACTGAAATGGATCCCCCCGCCGGCAACGCGGGCGAGAGCACCACGGCGAAGATCGAACCGGTAGGGATTGTTCGTATCGGAGACATGGAGCAGTCGCTGTATCGACTCTTCTCCAAGAAGATCCACCGCCGAAGACGTCATTTTGTCCTTGGCCGGGTATTTTCCGGTAAGCGTTCCCAGGCTTTCGGACAACGGCACCGGAATGACTTCCAGAAACTGCAGCATATCGTCGATATTTCCATCGGTATGCTCCCGAATCAGTTGCAGGATATAGCCGCTGCATGCACCCAGAGGCCGGTAATGCTCCCAGAGAGTCTCGAGTTGCTGATCGCTAAACCCATGTTTTTTTGCGAGATACTCACGCGACTGATCGGGTGTTTCCAGAAGGTTCATGGCCAGAATAGCAGGGTCTTCATATGTCTGCGATTCGATGCGGTTAATCTTCCCGAATCCCCCAAGCTTCTCAAGGTTTTGAAATCTAAAGGTAAACTTCCGATTGTCTTCACGGGAAATGAACTCACGATATTTGTTGCAGAGAAACTCGACAAAGAAGGTTTTTCCATTTCCCGGTTCTCCTACGAGCACGAATGCCATTTCGGCCGAAGAACCACCTTCGGCTGCATCCTTCACGTAGGAAACGAAACTGTTGATCTCATCGTACATGGCGATCACAGGCTTTCGTCCGGTGCGAAAAATGCCGAAGTCGTAGGTTGTTTTGCCATTGACGACAACCTTATCGATCGGCCCTTCGAGAATCATGCGGGCTACGCCCTGGAACGCGTTCTCGTATCGTCGTCGTTCCTCTTTCAAATCGCCCAGGTGGCGAACGAGTGAGTGTGTGCTCTGTGAAGCCATGAAAATTCCTCCCTGCCTATGTAAAAATCTTGAGAAACGACGCCCGATTTCGTACTCCGGATATTTCCGATCGGGATCGATACGCATCGGGACGCAGCCGAAAGTTCATATGCCGAGGTCTGCCCATTTTATTGTATACTACTGGCA
>JBEPYC010000071.1:0-12878 GCA_041641555.1 Chitinivibrionales bacterium
ATAGAAAAACTCGATTACGTCGAAGGGCTTGGAGTAACCGCTCTCTGGCTGCTTCCCTTTCTCCGCTCTCCGCTTCGTGATGATGGGTATGATATGGCGGATTATTATCACATCAATCCGGATTACGGCACCTTGCGGGATTTCAAGCAATTCCTCCGTGAGGCACACCGGCGCGGCCTGCGGGTAATCATGGAGCTGGTGATGAATCATACCTCGTCCGATCATCATTGGTTTCAGCGTGCCCGAAAGGCACCGCCCGGCAGCCCGCATCGGGATTTCTACGTCTGGAGCGAAACACCGAAGCGTTTCAAAGAGGCTCGGGTGATTTTCAAGGACTTTGAGACCTCAAACTGGACCTACGATCCCCAGACAGGCTCATACTACTGGCACCGGTTTTACTCCCATCAGCCCGATCTCAACTACGACAACCCACTGGTTCGCCAGGAAATGCTGAAAGTGATCGATTACTGGTTCGACCTGGGCGTAGATGGAATCAGGCTCGATGGTCTCCCCTACCTGTTTGAACGAGAGGGCACCGACTGCGAAAATCTCCCCGAAACACATGAGCTCATCAAAGCGATCAGGACGCATGTCGATGACCGGTTTCCGGGACGAATTATCCTGGCCGAAGCGAACTTGTGGCCCGAAGACGCTGCATCGTATTTCGGCCAGGGAGATGAATGCCATATCGCGTTTCATTTCCCGCTGATGCCCCGGCTTTTCATGTCTGTGCAGATGGAAGACAACTTTCCGCTGATCGATATACTTCAGAACACGCCGGATATTCCGGACGAGTCCCAGTGGGCACTTTTTCTCCGTAACCACGACGACCTCACCCTGGAAATGGTCACCGATCAGGAGCGCGACTACATGACCCGGGTGTATGCCCGCGATCCGCGGATGAAAATCAATCTCGGCATCAGGCGCCGTCTGGCTCCCCTGCTTGACAATGACCTCCGCAAAATCGAGATGATGAACATTCTGCTTCTTTCGTTTCCCGGAACGCCCGTACTCTACTACGGCGATGAAATCGGGATGGGAGACAATTACTATCTGGGTGATCGCAATGCAGTGCGTACCCCGATGCAGTGGGATGTCGGCAAGAATGCGGGTTTTTCAGAAGCCAATCCACAGCAGTTGTATCTGCCCACGATTCTCGATCCTGTCTACCGCTACGAAGCGGTTAACGTTGAAAGTCAGAATGTAAATCTTTCTTCGCACCTCTGGTGGACACGACGGGCCATTGCCATGCGCAAGGAATACACCTGTTTCGGGCGGGGCAATTTCACCATAGTGGCTTCATCGAATCCAAAGACCCTGGCATTTGTTCGGAGCTCAGAAGACCAGACCGTGCTTGTCGTAGTAAACCTTTCGCGACACGTACAGACAACCGAACTGGAGCTTTTTGAGCATCAGGGTGTAGTACCCGAAGAAGTATTCAGTCGCAACAAACTTCCCGCGATCGGTGGGGAACCCTATGGTCTGGTTCTGGCTCCTTATCAATACCTCTGGCTCCGCCTGGAAACCAATCCGATTCTTCAGTCCAACACGCAGGAGCCACCTGCAGTCAGAGCAACCGGGGGCTGGCGAAATGTTTTTACGGGAAAGAACCGTGAGACCTTCGAAACGGGGATTCTGCCCGGATATCTCTCGGAGCGGAGATGGTTTGCGGGAAAAGGACGGAATATACGAAGAATAGAGGTTTTGGATCTCCTCGACCCCCCGGGCCTTCCCGACAGCACCGTTGCCATGCTTCTGATTACCTACAGCGAAGGAGAAGACGAGCAGTACATTCTGCCGCTGTCGTTCGCCGAGGCGGGTGACCAGGAGCCTGTTCCCGAAAGAATCGAACCATTCATCCTTTGTAAGATCGAATTCTCAGAAGCTTCGGGCGTTCTTTACGAAGCAACGAATCGGGAGAAAGTGCAGAAGATGTTTCTTGCACTGGTAGCGGACCGCAAACGCATTGGCAGTGCACGAGGTGAGCTTGCCGGTTTGCCCGGAAGGCCGTTCAAGCAGGCTGCACGAAAGTCCTCCAAAGAGCTTCCGGCCAAAAGCCTGGGGGCCGAGCAGAGCAACACCTCAATGATTTTTGGTGATCGATATTTCATGAAACTGTATCGAAAACTCGAGCCCGGCGGAAGTCCCGAACTGGACATGGTCCAATTCCTCAGTGAACAGACTACCTTCCGCAATCTTCCGCTTTTCTACGGCTCACTGGAGTATCGGAGCAAAAAAGACAATGCAGCCATTACCGTGGGTATTTTGCAGGGGCTGGTGGCCAACCAGGGCGATGCCTGGAAGCTGAGTATCGATTCGGCTCGAAACTATTACGATGAATTACTTCGGCGCAAAGATGAACTGCCGGAGAAAACGATTTCCGAAAGTCGAGAAACAGATATCGTCCGCGAGTCCATGGGTGGTTTTTATCTTGATATGGCCGGACTTTTGGGCTTGCGTACCGCACAGATGCATCGAGCATTGACCGCTCCGGACAGTGGTGATTCGTTTCGGCCCGAGCCGTTCTCAAATCTCTATGTGCGTTCTCTCTACCAGTCGCTTCAGAGTCAAGTCAAACGAGCGATGCGGCGCCTGGCACACGCTCAGTCGAGTCTTCCGCCGCACATTGCAGACAACGAGGCGCGGATGGTTTTGGAATCCGAAAACGATATCAACGGAATGCTTCGGTCGATAACGCGAGAGAAGTACTCGGCACTCAAGATCCGGATTCATGGAGACTACCACCTTGGCCAGGTGCTATTTACAGGAAAAGACTTTGTAATCATGGATTTTGAAGGAGAACCGGCTCGCCCGCTGAGTGAACGAAAACTGAAGTACTCCTGCTATCGCGATGTGGCCGGAATGCTCCGATCATTTCACTACGCAGCCTTCGGTGCACTCTATCTCGGGCATCAGTTTCGCCCCGAAGATGTCGCGTTTCTGGAGCCATGGGCTACGCCGTGGTACCGTGAAGTCAGTGGCCGGTTTCTTTGTTCATACTATGAGGAACTGGAGAATTCGGAGCTGATCCCGCCGGAAGCCGGGAAACGCGACAACCTCCTCGGGCTGTACCTTCTGGAGAAATCGGTCTACGAACTCGGATACGAACTCAATAACCGCCCATCGTGGGCAATCATTCCGCTCAAAGGTATACGTGCTATATCCAGCGAGCTACAAACAACAGATGCATAGGTATTGTTCCATCACGAGCTGAGAAAAGGTGAATTTACATGCCAAAGACAGTGCAAAAACGTTCCAGCGAGCAGAAGTCGAACGACTCCACGCATATCATCACCGACTACGACATCCTGCTATTCCGTCAGGGACGGCATTTCAATCTCTACGACAAGCTTGGATGTCATCTTTGCGAAAAAGGAGCCGATTTCGCGGTATGGGCCCCCAATGCCAGTCGTGTCTCGGTTATCGGCGACTTCAATGGCTGGGACAACAAAAGTCACCCGATGAACGCGCGGGAAGATCACTCCGGGGTCTGGGAAACACATATCGATGAAATACAGAAGGGACAGAATTACAAGTACTTCATCGAGTCGGCCCAGAGCGGGCATATGATAGACAAAGGCGACCCGTACGGTTTTCTCTGGGAAAATGCACCCAATACCGCCTCTATTGCCTGGGATCTCGATTACGAGTGGAACGACAGCGAATGGATGGCTCACCGAGGAGAAAAATGCGCACTTAATGCCCCCATGTCTATCTACGAAGTTCATCTGGGATCATGGAAACGAGTACCCGAGGAAAACGATCGTCATCTGACATACCGTGAAATGGCCCCGCTGCTTGCCGACTATGTCGCCGAAATGGGTTTTACCCATGTGGAACTTCTTCCGATCATGGAACACCCCTTTTATGGCTCCTGGGGCTACCAGACAGTCGGGTATTTTGCGCCCACCAGCAGGTACGGCACCCCTCAGGACTTCATGTACCTTATCGACTACCTCCACCAGAGAGGCATCGGTGTTATTCTTGACTGGGTTCCCTCGCATTTTCCCGCAAACGACAACGGTCTTGTGTATTTCGATGGTACCCATCTCTACGAACATGCTGATCCGCAGCAGGGATTCCACCCCGACTGGAAAACCTACATTTTCAACTTCGGGCGGCACGAAGTCCGGGCTTTTCTGATCAGCAACGCTCTGTTCTGGCTCGACAAGTACCACATCGATGGACTGCGGGTCGATGCGGTTGCGTCGATGCTCTACCTCGATTACTCGCGCCGCGAGGGAGAGTGGATTCCCAACAAGCACGGTGGACGGGAGAATATCGAGGCAATCGATTTTCTTCGCGACTTCAACACCACTGTCTACGAACAATACCCTGATGTGCAAACGATTGCAGAAGAGTCCACGGCATGGCCGATGGTATCCCGACCGACATATGTAGGCGGGCTCGGGTTTGGCTACAAGTGGAATATGGGCTGGATGCACGATACCCTCGACTACTTCTCCAAGGAGCCGGTATACCGCAAATACCACCATAATCAATTGACCTTCAGTCTGCTCTATGCCTTTACGGAGAATTTCATGCTCCCGTTGTCTCATGATGAAGTAGTATACGGGAAGGGGTCACTTCTGGGAAGAATGCCCGGTGATGACTGGCAGAAACGGGCCGGTCTTCGGACACTCCTGGGATACCAATTCGTCCATCCCGGAAAACCGATGATTTTCATGGGAGGGGAATTCGGTCAGTGGCAGGAATGGAATCACGACAGCAGTCTCGATTGGCATTTGCTCGATAATCCCGGCCACGAGGGAATACGCCGATGGGTCAGAGATGTGAACACTCACTACAGGGGAGATGCTGCACTCTACGAGGGAGAAAGTGAAAGCTGGGGATTCGAGTGGATCGACTGTACCGATGTCGAAAACAGCATTCTGGCTTTTTTGCGCTTTGCCGAGAACCGAAACGATCCAACCCTGGTGCTTTGTAATCTCACCCCGATTCCACGATACAATTATATCATAGGCCTGCCCAGAGGCGGAAAGTGGAAAGAAGTTCTCAACAGCGATGCGACGCTATACGGAGGAAGTGGCCAGGGGAATATCGGCGGGGTAACGGCTAATCCCGTTCCCTATCACGGAAAGTCACATTCTTCCCCGTTTACGCTCCCGCCGCTTTCGATGGTGGTATTCAAACCTGAATAATGGTACTCAATCAACGTGGAATTCTGTCCGGGACACTGGCGGCCCCGCTGCGCTCCGTAGCGGCCACCTGTCGCGGAAGCGCAGCCGCAGGGGAAGAACCCTTGGTTCTCCTATGGCACACTTGTTGCGGTTTGTAGGGTGAGGATGCCTATGGAGATCAGCGAATACTATCAGAAACACACCGTCCGCGAACGAATCGTGGATTTTCTCGGCGGAAAGAGTGCGGAGTCGGCAACGTGTCTTTTCATCACCGATTCCGATTCTCCCGAAAACACCGATTTCACCATTCGCCCGCCGGGCGATCTTGGTTTTTTTCTCAAAAACGAGCTGGATCTGAGTCGCTCGCTGTGGGATCGCAAGTACCTTCTGGCTCATCTTGACATAGAATACGTAAATTTCGATTATGAAGCAGAGCCGTATCTGGATGCTCCCCGAACCTTTCGTCTGCAGGAGCCAACAGTCAAGGCTGTCGAGCGAGTGCTTCAGGAATACCGAATTTCGCCTCGTCATTTCATCAGCGGCCGCGGTCATCATTTTGTCTGGCAGATCCGCAGAGACTCCGACTTGTATTACCGCCTTGCCAGGCTGGGACGTCTCTCAGAGGGGCTCAAAGAATACTATCAGGATCGTCCCGCACCGACCGGTGAATATGTCGAAGAGGAGCTTGGGAGAGCGTTTGTAGGGCTGGGTATGGTGATGGAGTTCGTTGCGCATCATGTTCGAGCAACTGCCCGGTCCGATACACTGATTCCCGTCGAGCTTTCCGCACTCGCCGTGCCACCCCAGGAGCGTGGCCGTGAGATGATCTCGATCGATATAAGTGAATATGGTGATCCACTGTGCACTCGTGTATGCCGGGTGCCCTTTTCGGTCTACCTCAAGCCCTGGCGCCGCCTGCAGTCGGTCTCCGAAGCCGTTCGGGCCGAGATTCCACGAATGGTCCTGGTTCCGCTCCACGAGATGGACACCCAGGAAGGGTTCAATGCGATGCGGGATCTGAAGTCTGCCGAAGAACTCGCAACGAGGGCTTCGAGTACCATCCCCGATGAAACCGAACGAATGGAAAGACTGGTAGATTCCTACGAACACTCTTCTCTGGCAAGTTTCCATCAGTGGTTCTACTCAGAAAACCACGAGCAGGTATCCCAGTGGCCGTCTACCTACGACGCCATGCCGCTGCGGGAATACCCGGAATGTGTCGAAGCCGTGCTGGAGAACCCAAACGACATACTGAAACAATCGGTCGGATATCGGCTTCTGGTTCGCGCTCTCACCGCGTTTAACTGGCACCCCCGACAGATAGCTGGACTGATTCGGTCAAAGTTTGAGCGCGATTTCGATTGGGGCAACGAGTGGATTTTTTATCATGCAGCCACCAGAGCGGATTTCTACACGCGAATTTTTTCAGCACAGGTGTATCTTGGAATCGATACTCTCGAAGATTTATCCTGTGAAGCAATCCACGCCGCCGGCGTACAAACTCATGGGGGCCCTCCCTGCGAGCTTGAAGAGCTCAAGTCAAAGCTTACGGGAGTGCACCTTTGAGAGGAGGTAACTATGAGTGACTGGCCAGTGGGCATTTCGACCGGTTGTTTTTATCAGCAGAGCTTTTTCGACATCATAGAACCGGTTCGCAACGGCGGGTTCACCATGATCGAGGTCTGCTCCTCTTCCCCACACCTCGACTACCACGATAACGAGGGCATCAGAGAAGCTACAGCAGTCATGGAGAAACTCGGGATGGAGCCGTATTCGTTTCATGCTCCGTTTGCCGAAGAAATTGACATTACCCATCCCGGTAAAGAGGAGCGGGAATACGCGCTCAACGAGCTTTTGACTGCAGCCAATGCAGCAGCGACCATGAACGTGCGATATTTCGTTACCCATCCGGGTCCCGAAAAAGAACTCGATCCCGGTCCCGAAGAGCGAGTGCAGCGCATGAGAAACGCGGCTGCGGTCATAGACCATGTCGCGCGTCATTGCCGGAAACTGGGTATCGGCCTGGTCGTCGAAAATATGCTCCCCCATCTTTTCTTCGGGAACATGCGCGACATGCTCTGGATTGTCGGTGCCATTCAGAATATCAATATTGGCACGTGTCTGGATACCGGCCATGCCGCTATTTCAGGTGACATCTATCGGATCATTTACAAACTCTCCGGCCATCTTCGAATGATACACGCCAATGACAATGATCATCACTCCGATCAACATGTTCCACCCGGAGAAGGCAAAACGCACTGGAGACGGCTTCTTTCCGAGATAAATCAAACCCGGTTTCGCGGCAGTCTGATTCTGGAACTGGCGGGCGACACGGGCAAACCGGTCGACGAAGTACTTGCGGGCGCCAGAAAATCCCGGAATTACCTCCGGGCCATCGGTAAAGAACTCGAACTGTCGAGTCCCCCCACCGTGGAAACGGCCCGGTAGCTCCGCGCCCAACGATGAACAATGCCTGGAGTGAAACATGAGTGCCGGGCCGTCTTGTCCGGCCCGGTTTTCGCTCCCCTCCGTCCTCTTCGCCTCTCACCGGCAGCTTCAATCGATACCCACTTGCCACAGGTCCCAAGCCCCTTCCCGCTCGTACTGAGCACTGAATGTGTGCGACAATGGCATGGCATTCCCCTGAACCAACCACCGGACTCGTCCTGCCTCACGATGTCCAGGTAACGGCTTCCCGGATTCACACCGGCATTCAGTCTTGCGCCCCACAGGCGGACGTTACCCGTGCTCTCCGCACATCCTGTTCTTGGAGTCCCGGATTCTTCTGGTATTGAATTTGCACGCCGTCTTTGTAAAAGACTTTTAGTCCACTCTCAACGAGAACGCAAAGAAGGTATAAATATGTCAAGTTGGACGCGAACACATCGCTCAATAGAAATACCCATTGAAGATATTGTTCTGCGAGGAGACCTGAGAATCCCGTTTGAAAGCTATGGCCTGGTTCTTTTTTCGCACCCCAGCGGAAGCAGTTACCTCTCGCCGCACAACCGGTATCTTGCCCAGAAACTCAACAATTACGGTCTCGCGACCTGCTTGTTCGACTTGTTGACAGCTGATGAAGAGAAACGGGACAAGCCCGACGGCGAGTTGCGGTATAATGTCCCGCTTCTGGCCGAACGGTTGACCGCGGTAACCAGTTGGGTTCGTAAGCAAGATGATCTCTCTCATCTTCCGTTTGGTTATTTCGGGGTGTCGACCGGAACCGCGGCAGCGATGACTGCTTCGCTCGCTCAGCCGGTTCACGCAATCGTTTCTCGCAGCGGAAGGCCCGATCTGGCCGCCCAGGAGTTTCGCGAGATTCACACACCCACGCTGTTTGTGGCAGGAGAAAACGATCCGCTCATTATCAGGTTAACACGGGACACCATGCAACAGATGCAGGCCGAAACGGAAATCCAGATTATTCCCAACACGGGGCACCATCTGGTGGAGGAGCCCGAAACGGCCGACGAGCTGGCACACGGGGCAGCAAACTGGTTTCTAACGCACATGCGAGAGCCTGTGGAGTCCTCGACAGGAATTGGTGTGGCGAACGAAACCAAACTGTACGAACCTCACGGCATGGAATAGGAGAAGGCACCATTACAAGAATGCCGGCCTTGTTATAAAAAAACGGGAGCGTTTCGCTCCCGTCTTGATTTTCATTTCCATCCAATGATTCGGTGCATCATCAGGGTTCAGATATTTCATGCAAGGCTTGGCCCGATTTACTCGGTGAACTATGTCGGGCAATATCGCCAAGACTGATAACTCCGGTGAGATCGCCACTTGCATTTCTGACCAGAAGCCGGCGAATACGATAGTTCTCCATCTCTTCCACCGCTTCATCCAATGACGCATCTTGAGATATCGATTTCACTCCCTTGGACATGATTTCCCCTACCGAGGTATGTTGGGGATTCAAATCGTTTGCCAGACAGCGAGTCACGATATCACGGTCGGTTATCATCCCGACTTCCCGCTGCTCATCGGCCACAGGAAGCACCCCGACATCGAGATTCTCCATGACTTCCGCTGCTTTCTTGACCGAGTCCGACCCACGCACGACCTCGACCCCTGTTGACATTACATCCCGGACTTTCATATCAATCACTCCCCTTCTTACGGAACAGATGGCTGCGTTACCTCCTGAAGGATCTCGCCGGACAACTTTTTTGACATATGGCGAGCAATATCACTCAACGACACGATCCCACACACTTTATCATCCTTATCTCTGACCAGCAATCGCCGAATCTGCTTGCGTTCCATTAATTCAGCGGCTTCCTGAACACTGCTTTCTTCGCTGATCGATACCACCGCCGGACTCATAATGTCCCGCACAGGATCGTTTGCCAAATCGAGATCCGAAGTCACCCCGCGGATCACCAGATCCCGATCCGTGATCAGGCCCGCCAACCTCTCTTTATCAAAAACAGGGATAATCCCAACATCCTTTTCATCCATTATTTTTGCCGCCGTGATAATCGGTTCCGATAACTGAATTTTGTAAATATTCCTGTTCATGATCTCTCGTACTTCCATCCGTACCACCCCCTTTTCCATCGCGATTCCTACAGTTCAAAGGCTCAGGGAAGAACTCGTGTCTTAAAACGCAAATGATATGCCAGCGAGGGGAAAGAAAAACTGAGGAATTGGAAATCAGTAATGCAAAAATGAGGTGATCAGTGCAGGTCTTTGCCGGTCGATGACATATTGGTTGCGACGTGCTTGACGCCTTTCTGAGCTTTAAGGAGTCCTGCCAGACGGTCGACTTCACCTGCCTGCCCTTTTACCGCGATAATTTCCAGGCAATGATTATGGTCGAGGTGGATATGCTGGGTTGAAATAATCGATTTTCCGAAATCGTGCTGAATATGCATCAGTTTGTGGACAAGTTCCCGATGGTGATGATCGTATATCATGGTTATGGCCCCCGCGACTTCCCCGCCTTCGAGCCACTGCTTGCGTACGAGCTCCTCGCGGATCAGGTCACGAATGGCTTCGGACCGATTCCGATAACTTCGCCGCCTGATATGGTTATCGAACGAATCGATCATTTCTTTTTCAAGCGAAACACCAAATCGATGCAGGTCGGACATGTTTAGATACACCTTCAGGGATGAAAAATGGTCCTACACAACTTCTGAGGCTTGCCAGGCTCCCGGCATGAGGCACAACGACACCAGTCCCGGGAGGAAAATACCTCACGCTCTCGGCAGACCGGGACCCGGCGATCTTCGGTTCGGCTCGCGAGAATTGTTCCAGAACACGACGTGTTGTATTTTTTAGATCCCCAACAATATATGTAGCATCCGGTGACAAGAGCCCTTTCTCCATTCTATTGCGGTACCATCGGGACAGGAGTATCATGCAGGAATCCGTGAACCCGCACGAAGCGGTGCAGCCCAGCAGAATTCTTATAGTCGACGACGAAAAGGCCTTGTGCTCGTTTCTGGCAGAAGCACTGGAGGATAAACACAAGGTTACCACCTCTTACACAGGACGAGACGCCGTCGAGCTTATACAGAACAAAACATTCGATATCGTCATCACTGACCTGCGCCTTCCCGATATCGACGGCATTGAGATTCTCAAGCGAGCCAAGGAAAAAGATGAATTCGTTGAAGTGATAATGATCACGGGCTATGCATCGCTTGATTCCGCGTCGAAAGCGATCAACCTCGGGGCATCATCATATCTGACCAAGCCCCTGCGCCTCGATGAATTCACCGACCAGGTCGACCGCGCCGTTGCATCACGCTCCTTTCACATCAAGAGCCTGCAAATCATGGAGCAGTCCGGAGGGCTGACGGCTGATGTCAAGAACCATTTGTACGACATCACGACTCTGTACCATTTCTCCCGGCGCCTGATGCTCTCTCTGGAGCTTCCGGAAGTATTCCAGATTATTCTGGACGATGCCAATGAGCGGATGGATATTCCACTTGCGGCCATCGGCATCCATTTTCTCGAATTTACCGAGGTCTTCGCCATGCCGCACTACGGAATGGCACCCGAGGAAGAGGTCGCCAAGGTAATCAAGACAAACTGGAACGAGTGTTTTGATTTTCTGGACAAACGTGCTTTTGAGAAAGGTGAGATCGATCTTTCCGTTCTCCAGGGGCGCAAGGGAACCGCCCCCATGCTCGAGGGGATGCATGCCTCGGCAATCCCGATGATCGTCAAAGGGAAAACAATCGGCGCACTGGCACTTTTCTCACCGGAGAAGCTTGATATCCGCCCTGAAACATACCAGTTCCTGTATGTCTACACATCCCTGATCTCCTCGATCGTCGAGCATGCTTATATGGATATGCAGGCGCAGCTTCTGGCCAAGACCGACAGTTTGACCGGCATCGCGAATCATCGGATGTTCAACGACAGCCTTACCCGGGAAATCGCCCGAGCCGATCGTAATCAGCTCGGATTCAGCCTTGCACTGATCGATATCGATGATTTCAAAAAGATTAATGACACTTACGGACACCTGGTAGGAGACCGTGTGCTCAAGGATCTCACAAACCGGATCTGCTCTATTATCCGCAAGGGCGACCTGCTCGCACGATACGGAGGCGAAGAGTTTGCTCTGATCCTCCCGGATACCTCGGACGAAGGAGCCGAAGCTCTGGCCGAGCGGATACGTGCTGCCATTTCAGATCCTCCACTTTCTCTTCGGGAAGGTGAAATCAGCTATACGATCAGTATCGGGCTGGCATTCTATAACGGAAGTATGCCTGCTGACAAGGACCAGCTTATCGGTAATGCCGACCGGGCACTCTATAAATCCAAACGCAGTGGTAAGAACTGCATTTCGGTTGCATAATCTCATGCGTTCCATCCTGTTCTTCGGCGCATTTCACCTCTACAATGCCCTTATGGAACTCGGTGTCCATCTGGCAGCACCGGTTATCGGCCGTTTCGACCGGCACCAACGATGGGGTGTCAAGGAGCGGATCACTCCTGCCCCTACCCAGGGAGTCGCCCCTCCTTCCGGTTGTGCCTGGATCCATGCAGCTTCCCTGGGAGAGGCCAAACTGACCGAGAAAACGCTGGAAACGATATCAGGCACAACGCCACAGCAGAAATTTCTCCTCACCGCCACGACCGTCACCGGCCTACAGCGTCTCCAACAGCTCGAGAATCCAAGTATCATTGCTACCCGGCTTCTCCCTGTCGATTCTCTTCGGCTCATGAACAATCTCATCACGAATTTCGCTGTAAACCGGGTTTGGCTTCTCGAAACCGAAATCTGGCCGGGTATGCTCCAACTCTGCCGCCGAAAACACGTCCCCGTCGGAGTCATCAATGCCCGCCTCGAAGAGCGATCGTTTGAACGCTATCGCAGTCTGCGGTTTCTTCTCAAGCCCCTGTTCGAACACCTGGGGCCGGTTCTGGCGCAGAATCAACGCTATGCAGAACGATTCCAGGCAATGGGTGTCCCCGAAGCACATATCCATGTGACCGGCAACATGAAAAGCGATATCCGCATCAAGCGGCCATCGGCCACTCAGCGGGAAGATCTCCGAAAAAAAATGCAGCTTGCGCCGGAGGATTTCGTGGTTACCGCTGGCTGTTTTCATCCCGGAGAAACTGCCGTGGTAGCCCGCTGTCTTCCCGAACTTCGAAAGAGACTACCCGGTGTGCGATGCATTGTGGTTCCGCGGCATCTCACTTCGGTTCCCCAACTCCTCGAAGAGCTTCCCCCGGAGACACTTCACCTTACCCAAACAC
>JBEPYC010000072.1:0-12777 GCA_041641555.1 Chitinivibrionales bacterium
CTCTATACAGGTTCAGTGCATCGTGATCTTTGATGCAAATGTGCTTTTTTCCGGATGGATCGGTCACCAGGCGTATAAACTTACGATGCTCCAAAGAATTGATAAGAGCAGCGGTTTCCTTCTTCTTGAGGTGAGACACAAAGAATGCATCCATTACCACCAGATCATAATCCAGAGCGGGATAATTGGCGTGAGTATACCTGTGCTTCTGAAACAGCAAAAGCATCAGAGACACCAGGCCCCTTTGTTTATCCGCAAGGATGCAAGAGCGCTTGTGGTCATCGGTCGTCCGCAGTCTATTGAGTAAGATTTTGAATAAGGTCAAGAACCACGCGGGAAGTCTACTTAGGGTAGCTCGGATGTTTTGGGGAAGGATAATTGTTGTATCGGTTGGTTGCAGAGCCTGCGCAGTTTCTGTTCTTGTCTCCCGAGACAAAAGGGAGGCCTCTCCAAATAGGTCACCCGAGATTTTGGTAGCCAGTAAGGCAGTTCCCTCATTGGTGCTTTTAAAAAGACCGACTTCGCCTTTTTCAATCAAATAGCATTCCTGGCCAAGTGATGCCTCTTCGTATACCCTCTCGCCTGACTCAAATCTGCGAAAAAGTGGCTCGGGCGATTCCGGTCTGTTCCTATGTTTGCTTCCTTGGTCGTGCGGCATCTTTTTGCCCTCTTCTGGGGACAACCCCAAAAAAGAAAGAGAAGATGGCACAGCCACCTTCTCTTCTTATAATATATCTGTTTGAGAAATCTGTCGTGGACTTCAGCGTTTCTCAGCAATACGGGTGGCTTTCCCGATCCGGCCCCGTAAGTAATACAGCTTGGCTCGTCGAACTCTACCGCGACGAACAAGCTTTACTTCTGAGATAAGTGGGGAATGAAGAGGAAAAATCTTTTCCACATAAACACCACCCGATGATTTTCTGACCGTGAATGTCTGGCCGAGGCCGGAGCCACGCTTCTGAATAACCACGCCCTGAAATGCCTGAATTCGTTCCTTCCCGGCTTCTCGAATTTTCATTGAAACCGAAACGGTATCACCCGGTGAAAAAACCGGACGATCTGTCTGGGTGTGCTCCTTCTCAATTTTTTTCATGACCTCGTGCACGGCTGCCCTCCTAAATTACTGTATATATTCGTAAGAACATTTATATGCTTCTTAATCTGTATTCCGACTCTTTTTTTCGAGCAAATCCGGCCTGCGCTCCAGAGTTATGCGCCTGGCTTGTTCTTTTTGCCACTGTCGAATTCTTTCGTGATGCCCGCTGAGAAGCACCTCCGGCACTCTCATGTTTTCGAAAACTTCAGGGCGCGTGTACTGCGGAGGACTCAAAAGGCCATCGAAAAAGGAATCTTTCTCTGCACTGTCACGATTTCCGAGCACACCCGGCAGAAGTCTTGCGATTGAATCCACCAGTACCATTGCCGGGATTTCGCCTCCCGAAAGAACGTAATCTCCCACCGAAATCTCAATGTCTACAAACTTATCACGGATTCTCTGATCGATACCCTTGTACCGACCACAAAGAAGAATATGCCCGGGATCTTCAGCGAGCGATTTTACTAACTCCTGAGTAAGCGGTTTTCCCTGAGGCGTCAGGAATATAACTTTTGTCGCGGGATCATCGCGTCTCCGCTTCGCATCGCTTATTGCTTGGGAAACCGGTCCGGGCATCATAAGCATTCCAGGATCACCTCCATACGGGTAGTCATCAACTGTGCGATGCCGGTCACTGGTGTAATCCCGTATATCCTGCAGATGAATATCTATCAGCCCTTTTTCTACAGCTCTACCAACAATGCTCTCAGAGAAGACACCCTGGAACATTTGTGGGAAAAGAGTCAGAATGTCAAAGAACATTTTTATCACTGCTACGACAGAAGTTCATCCAAGCCCTCTACATTCACAACTACTCGCGCTTTTTTCCGATCGATGTCCTTTACGAACTCTTTCTTCAACGGGATCACCACGTTTGAGCCAGAATCACGCGACACTTCAAGAGCATCTGTCGTCGGATAGTTGTGTACTTCCACCACTTTCCCAATTATTTCGCCTTTTTGTGTTTCGACGGTCAGGTCTTCCAGCTCGAAATGGTAGTATTCATCCTTACCTTTCTTAGGAAGTCTCTGTCTTTCCACGTAAATCAAAAAGCCCCGAAGAGTTTCGACTCTTGTACGGTCTTCAAAGTCCCGGAAGCGGCAAAGATAGCCCTTTGGCCCTGATCGGATAGCAATAATCTGAATTGCTTCGCGTTGGGGATTGCCTTCTTCACCCACTTCCGCATCATAAGGCACAGACAGGTCCTGCAGGGTCTCTCCAAACGGGGAGACAATGCAGTCCCCCTTCAGACCGACTGGACGCCGAATTCGTGCTATCGCTATTGGGTCGGACGCCTCAGCAGTCGAGTTACGTTTCATGGCTTATTCGCCACCGCCCTTTTTCTTTTGTACCTTGGCCTTACGTTTTCTCTCAGGTCGGCGCTCAACATTAAGGTTTTCAGATGCCAGGCCTTTATCCAATGCTTCCATTTTTTCCCAGAACTTATCCTGCCGAAGGAGGTTTTTTACGGTGATACTGGGCTGAGCACCATTCTTGATCCAATAGGCCATTCTCTCGGTCTTCACATCAAACTGCTTTGGTTCTGCTTCCGGGTTGTAGTTGCCAACAATCTCAAGAAAACGCCCGTCGCGCTTCATCCTGCTGTCGGCCGCCACGATTCGGTAACGAGCGACATTCTTCCTGCCCACTCGCGCTAAACGAATTGATACTGCCAATGCATACTCCTTGTGATGCGTGTATGATAAATGAAATTCTATTGTCCGAACATATTCATCATTGCGGCTTTTTGTCCCCTCTTGCCAGCAATTTTGTTCATTCGTTTCATCATGTTCTTCATCGTATCAAACTGTTTCAGTAACCGATTAACATCCTGAACCGAAGTCCCACTACCGGCACTGATCCGTAATTTGCGTCTGCCATCTATGATGTGCGGCTTCTGCCGTTCTTCCTTGGTCATGGAAAAAATTATTGCTTCCAATCGGTCGATAGCCCCATTGTCGATCTCGGCCTTGTCGGCCATCGATGACATGCCTGGGATCATGCCGAGCAGATCCCCCAAGGGGCCCATTTTCTTGATCTGGGCAAGCTGGTCGAGAAAGTCCTGAAGATTCAGAGAATTACGTCGGATTTTCTTTTCGAGCTTTTGGGTTTTTTCAGTGTCGAGAGTTTCCTGGGTTCGCTCAACCAGCGAAACGATATCCCCCATTCCCAGAATACGGGAGGACATCCGCTCAGGATGAAAGACTTCCAGGCCATCGGGCTTCTCGCTTGTTCCGACAAACCGTACCGGTTTGCCGGTTACGTTGAGAATCGAAAGGGCCGCACCACCACGGGCATCACCATCCATTTTTGTAAGAACAACGCCCGTGAAGTTCACTTCTCTGTGGAACTCTGTAGCGGTATTTACTGCATCTTGGCCAGTCATGGCGTCTGCCACAAAGAGAATTTCTTCGGGTTTTGCCAGGGAGCACAGTTCTTTCAGCTCGTTCATCATTTCATGATCGATATGCAGGCGACCCGCGGTATCGATAATGGCCAGAGAATTGTCTTCGTTCTTAGCGTGCTCGAGCGCTGCCTTGGCTATTTCGACCGGCTTTTTGGTTCGATCAGAATACACCGGAATGCTGAGCGATTTCCCCAGAGATTCCAACTGGTCGATAGCTGCTGCTCGATATGTGTCGCACGCCACCAGAATCGGCCGATGTCCCTGCTTACGGTAATGCAGGGCCAGTTTTGCACTTGCAGTGGTTTTTCCAGATCCCTGGAGACCCGCCATCACGATTACATTGAGGCGGTTAGTGTGCAGCCTTGCCGGTTCGCTGCTGCCGCCCATGAGCGTGCTCAATTCATCATGAACGATCTTAACGAACTGCTGGCCCGGCGTGATACTCTTGAGGACCTCGGATCCCAGAGCTTTTTGCTGAACCTCGGCGGTGAACTTTTTAACTACCCTATAATTAACATCGGCTTCGAGAAGTGCCCTTTTCACCTCGCGCATTGCTTCAGCGATATTCTCCTCCGAGAGCGTACCCTGCCCCCGGATTCTCTTGAACACCGATTCAAATCGTGAGGTTAATTCTTCGAACATAGTATTCCCCTCTCCTTCAAAACAAAAGGAGAAGTTCGTTTGTTTTTCGCGAAAATTAATAAAAGATACATCCTAGAGAGGCCCGCAAACAAGTTTTCCGAGTTCAAAAACTACAAAACAGGTATATAGGTGACTCGGCCTTGTGCAATGCAGATGCTCGTCTATCGTTCATGGACGTGTCTCCGAAGGGGCCTGCGTGAAGATGGATGCGCCCGTAGGTTTGATTGGCTAATAACGGCTTATGGATTCGCACACCTGAGCGGAACGGTTATTGCTTGAACTGATATCCACGTTCGAACAAGAAAATCACGGGGTTACCAGTATTGCGCATTTTTCTTTAATAACCCGGTAGAAGTATTTATTTTGGTCACAATGCCTATGTGGCATGTAATTACACCACAGCCCTCATAAGGAGGTCAGGATGGATAATATGTGGGAAAAGATCAAGAAGGGTCTCAAGGATGGAGCGTCTCTTTCGGTGGAGAAAATTGATCAGTATACAAAGGTGGGTAAGCTCAAAATAGAGGAAATGGCTGCCAACCGAAAGATCGACAGGAACTACATGGACATCGGGGAACGCGTCTTTGATCTCGTAGAGGAAGGCAAAGGCGGTGATACCGAAAATGACTTGACAGTCAAAAAAGCTATTAGTAACATCAAAGAGTTAAAGGTTGAGCTGGCTGACATCGCCGAAAAGATTGAAACCATTTCCGAAGAAGCCAGGCAGTCCAAGGAAGCCGAAGAAGAAGAGAATGAATTCAAGGAATCTTCCGGCGTATAAGAGATGAAACGTCGCACAATCGTTATTTTGCCGCCTCGGGGTACGCGGATTCCAACCTTACGAATCCGCGTGTCTCTTTTAGTGTTCATTGCGGTGGTACTATGTGCCGGTTTTGCCGGTTATTTCATCCCCTTCAATTCTCTTACTCTCGACCTGATTCAACAGAACCAGAAACGTAATTTATCACAACAGAATGTTGCCCTGCTAGGCAGCATTAGAGAACTCGGTGAATCGACCAGGCAACTCGATAGAAGTATTCTGCAACTTGAAGTCAGAAAAGACTCGATGGCTGCTCTGGCTTATCTTAATGATCCTGAGAGTTCTGAAAAAGTGAACGGTCTGAGTGAGGAGAAAAGCGAAAAAGAGTTACTGGTACTGTTGGAAAAAAATGAACACATGGTGACCCACGTGGTCAAATCGGTGGAAAAAGACCCCTCCTTTTTCGATGACATTCCGGTGATTTCTCCAGTTGCGGGGCAGTCCTTTATCTCTGCTGAATTCGGTGAAACCAATGATCCTTTTACGGGTGGAAATAAACTGCATTTCGGTATCGATTTCGTGGCCGAGAAGGGCGCTCCCGTAGTTGCTACCGCTGATGGCAGGGTTTCTCGAGTCGAGAATGACCGTGCCTGGGGGAGAAGGATCATAATTAAACACCGATCCGGTTTCGTCACCATCTATGCGCACCTGGGAAGCGTAGAAGTTGGGGTGGGGAGGCGAGTGAAAAAAGGGCAACGGATAGGGACCCTGGGTAGTTCAGGAGTAAGCTCGGGACCTCATCTTCACTACGAAATTCGAAAAGGCAAAACTCATCTCGACCCGCAACTTATGCTTTTTCCTGAGCTGGAAGGCTATGCTGACCTGGCTCTCCCAGAACTTATCCCAGAAGCGTCTTGAGTATAAGGGCACCAGCGCCAACTGCTAGTGCTGAAGCCGCACCCAGGTACCAGGCAAGTTTTTTGGGATTCTTTTTCAGGCCAACAGGCTCCCAGGAGGGGATACTGAGGGGGTCGGCTATGAACTTGTTCAGGACAGCTTGCGGAGAAAGATCGGTGACCTCGGTAAGAACCGAGTAGAGGGATTGTCCAAAGTCTGCGGCGCTGTTGAACCTTGTGTCCGGCTCAAGAGCAAGGCTTTTTACAATAGCTTGATTGAGCGAGTCAGGAACGGGGACATCAAATTCGTTGGGCTGTCGGTACTCGCCTTTTGTCTTCGCTTGAACAAGATCGGAAAGCTTTTTGTGCGGGAACGCTCGATGACCGGCAACGGCCTCATAGAGCACTGCTCCCAGAGAGAAAATGTCGGTCCGATGGTCGAGTTTCTTGCCGCTGAGCTGTTCCGGGCTCAGATAAACCAGTGTGCCCATTATTTTGTCACCGACTGTGTGAAGACTTATTTCGCTCGGGCGAGCGATTCCGAAGTCCATTAGCTTTACGATACCCTGCTGCGAAATAATAATATTCTCAGGTTTAATATCGCGATGAATCAGCCCCCGATAAACCTTGCCGTAGAGCGTATAGTCTTTTCTGTGGGCGTAATGAAGTGCCTGGCAGACAAAGTAGGAAATCGCGACTGCAACGGCGATGGGGAGTTTTCTGTTTTGCGCCAAAAGCTTCCCGACCGAGATGCCGTCCACATATTCCATTTCCATAAACGGAACCTGCTGATTCCAGTAGCCCAGACTATGTATTTCGACAATGTTCGGGTGATTAATATCGGCCAGTATTTTGGCTTCGGTAAGAAAACGTTCTCTTGCTTCTTTATTGAAGCCTTTTTTGAGGATTTTTATTGCACGCGTGACTTCAAGCCCGGTATGCCATACCTTATAAACACTTCCTACTCCACCTTCGCCAATCATCTGCTGGACATGATGTGGCCCGAGCTTGCTGCCAATTTCCAGCGAGGTAGTCTGATATGGATTAACGCCTCCAGAACCAAGAGGTTGGCGGGGTGAACCAGGAGACGGTTTTTGTGGAGAAGTATGTTCCATTGGTATAGTTCTCAGAATGATAGACCGAAAAATACATCGGGCTAAGTTATGCCGGGACTGCAACGCGCATCAGGGTGACCGGCTTTTTTTAAGTATTCTATCTTAAGGGCGAAGAATCAACCTTTTTACATCTCTTATCCACTTGCTGTCTTCTGGATCTTTCATGCCTGAAAATGACTCCTCCAAAATGCGATCCGTGCTCTTGATCCGATTAAGCTCTCTTGGTGATGTTGTATTGATGTCAGCCCTTATTGAGTACATCAACAGAAAAGAGCCATTCACCAGAATCAGTCTGCTGACCTCCGGGATGTACACCGAACTGTTCTCTTCAGATCCTCGTATCGATGAAGTGTTCGATTATTCGGGTGCCCATTGGGAATTGAAGAACAAGCTCCTGAACCGAAGGTGGTCCAGGATCGTTGATCTGCAGAATAATTCTGTCAGTCGGAGAATCAGGGGCTGGTTTCCCGCCAACAATTCACCTGCAATAGGCGTATTTAACAAGCGTTATCTGAACCGGGCGCTGTTGCTTTTCTGTCGGATCAATCGGTACAAAAAAGGTGATTCAGTTGTTCGTCGGTACATACAGGCTTATGATCCATGCTTTCGCGACCAGAAAGTACCGGATCTGAAAATCCATATCAATGAAGCTTCTGATTCGCACGTATACAAACTCCTGGAGAAGATCGGGAAAAGCAAAGCGTTAGGAATGGCACCTTTTGCAGCCTGGAGAAACAAACAGTGGCCCGCAGATTTTTTCGGCGAAGTCGGCACGGCCTTCTTGCGCCGAGGATTCCGGGTCTTGATCTTCGGGGGACCCGCTGAACGAGAGGCATCGCAGCGATTAGCCGACTCGCTTGGGGAAGGCAGTGAGTGCCTTGCTGGTAAGTACTCCCTTTTTGAGCAGGCCGGGATTATGAAGCGGTGCAGCGTTTTTCTCGGAAATGACAGTGGGCCTGTTCACCTGGCCCGTGCCTGTGGAGTGCCGACAGGGACAATATATGGTTCCACAACTCGCGATTTTGGATTCGCGCCTTACGGAGAGACTCCGTTCAAGATTTTTGAGGTCCCGCTGATATGTCGCCCCTGCCATCCGCAAGGAGGAAATCGGTGTATGCGTTTGAATCGAAAATGCCTGATCCGAATTGAGCCTCGGGCCGTTGTGGATGGGCTTATGTGTCTGGTCGATTACGAGAGGCAGGTGATATCTTGACTTGGTTCCGCCCTTGCACCATTTTCTTTAGATCGATGAAACACATTTTTTTTATTCTCTCTCTTTGCCTTCTGGTCTTTGCCGCTCCGGCCGCAGGTGCCGGTCAGGAAGACATGGTAGCTTTTCTCTGGGGCGCCAGTGCTCTCATATCTTCTGAGAACCTGAGTGAATCCGAAAAAGGCCGGTTTTTTGATCGGCTTGTGCAGGTTACCGGCGTGACGCCGAAGGATGCCATTGATTTCGTTGATAGACATCAGAATCGGCCGGAGGAGTGGCAGAAGGTCTTGGAAGAAATGATTGCTTTGGCGGAGGATCCACCTCGGAACCAGGTTCCCGAGGTGGACAGCGCTAAAGCCGATGAACTCACGAACACTACTCCATAAGCGGAAGGAGCAGTAGGTATGTCAGCATTGCTCGAATTCACAGATGACAATTTCGAAAAAGACGTCCTTCAGTCCGACATTCCTGTGGTGGTTGATTTCTGGGCTGAGTGGTGTGGCCCCTGCAAGCTGCTCACGCCGATACTTGAGAGTATCGTAAGTGATTACGAAGGAAAAGTGAAGTTTGGGAAAATGAATGTCGATTCCAACTCCAAATATGCATCTCAGTACGGAGTAACAAGCATTCCCACTTTGCTCTTTGTGAAGGGTGGCGGTGTGGCGGACCAGCATGTCGGTCTGCTTGCCAAAGAACCCCTGAAGAAAAAGATAGACCAGTTTGCAACATGATGCGAAACCGTGCCTTGAGGGCATCTGCTAAGCCTCAGAGAAGGTCAATAGGTTGAAACATGAAAATACTCGCCCTGAATCCTCCGTTTCTGCCACGCTATTCTCGTGAATCCCGATCGCCGGCGGTGACCAGAAGTGGAACACTGTACTATCCAATGTGGCTGGCGTATGCTGTAGGTTATCTGGAAAAAAAAGGCCATGAGGTCCTTTTTCTTGACGCTCCTGCCAGTGATATGACCGCGGATGATGTCGTCAGGGCGGCCGAAGGATTTGATCCCGAAATGGTCGTGATAGATACTTCGACGCCGAGTATTTACAATGACGCCGAGATTGCAGCCACGCTGAAAAAAGTTTTGCCGGAAGTCTTTGTCGCGATGGTTGGGGTCCATGTTTCTGCTGTTCCGGAGAAGACGTTGGGTGAGAGTCCCGCGGTTGACGTAACCGTGTTCGGAGAATACGATACAACTCTGGTAGAGCTGGCCGGCCTCGTGTCGACTGGACGGAAAAAACTCGACCTTTCGGGCGTTCAGGGAATAGCTTACCGAAAGAGAAATGGCACCATTGAAGTCAATGAGGGGCGGCCCCATATAACCGATCTGGATGAGCTGCCTCTCGTCTCACATGTTTATAAAAAACATTTGGATATAAAGCCGTATTTCTATGGTCACAGTCGGCATCCTTTGGTGGTGATCGTTACCGGAAGAGGTTGTCCGTTTCATTGTACATTTTGTGTTGTGCCTCAGACCATGCACGGTCACCGGTATCGGAGACGTTCCATATCGAGTGTCGTGGAAGAATTCTTGTACATCGGAGACAACTTCCCCGAGGCTCGCGAAATCATGATCGAAGACGACACTCTGACTGCCGATCGAACTCGGTGTCGTGAGCTCTCCCGTCGGCTGATCGAAGTTGGAGCGACCAAAATCCCCTGGTCGGCAAATTCGCGTGCTGATGTAGACTACGACACAATGAAACTGATGAAGAAGGCAGGGTGTCGGTTGTTTTGTGTTGGATTCGAGAGTGGTGAGCAGCAGATTCTCAATAACATTAAGAAGGGCACGAAAATAGACCGTATTCGCCAGTTTGTGAAGGATGCTAAGCGAGCAGGGATTCTGGTTCACGGCTGCTTCATGGTGGGAAACCGCGGTGAGACACACGAGACGCTCGAAACTACCCTCACTTTTGCGAAAGAACTCAGTCCTGATACGGCGCAGTTTTTTCCTATAATGGTTTACCCCGGGACTTCTGATTACCGCTACTTTGCAGACAAAGGATGGATTACCACGGAGAACTATCGGGAATGGCTTACCGCAGATGGACTCCATTCTTCGGTTGTGTCTAATCCAGACCTGACCTATGAAGAACTGGTTGCATTTTGCGACCGTGCCCGCAAAGAATTCTACCTGCGTCCCAAATACCTTCTCCAAAAAACACTGCAAGTGATTTCGCAACCTGCCGAGGCTCCACGTATCGCCAAAGCTGCAGCCACATTTGGCGGATACCTCTTTCCGTTTCTTCGCAGGTCCAGAAAGGCCGATTAATGTCGGTCATGCTTTTGGGTATAGTATTTCTCTTCTTTCTTTCTATCGTAATCTACTCCTACATTCTCTATCCGCTTTTTTTGCCGCTGCTCTCATGGGTTTTCGGTCGCAAAACCGACCGTTCTGAATCTTATATGCCAATGGTCAGCTTTGTCGTACCAGCGTACAATGAAGAAGATGTTATCCTTCGGAAAATAAACAACATACGTGACCTTGATTACCCTGATGAAAAGCTCAGTATCTGGATCGGTTCCGATAGGTCAAATGATCGCACCGAAGAACTGGTTCGTTCTCTTAATAATCCTCGGGTTCACTTATGGACCGCTCCGAAACGGGGCGGCAAAACCCAGGTGCTCAACAGTCTTATACCGCAAGCCGATGGGGAAGTCGTGGTGCTAACGGATGCGAATACCCTGCACCGGCCTGATTCTCTCCGCTGTCTCGTTCGGCATTTTTCCGATCGAAGAGTTGGTGGAGTTGCCGGCGATATCGAACACCGCACGGAAAACAGAATGCGAAGCGGCGCAGAAATACTCTACCGGAGCTTTGAATCTCGTCTGAAAAAACACGAAAGCCTCCT
This sequence comes from Chitinivibrionales bacterium, assembly GCA_041641555.1. Classification (GTDB taxonomy): domain Bacteria; phylum Fibrobacterota; class Chitinivibrionia; order Chitinivibrionales; family WJKA01; genus JBEPYC01. The sequence goes on from JBEPYC010000072.1 coordinate 10,979, forward strand.
TCACAGCACCACTTCGGCTTACGGAGGATTCTATGCAATACGAAAAGAGCTTTTTCGTCCCATTCCGCCCAATGCCTTTTCCAACGATGATGTGCTTATCCCTATGAATATCGTTCGGCAGGGAAAAAGAGTGCTTTTCGATCCGGATGCAAAATCCGAAGAGGATTTTACCGAGGACGTGCAGTCGGAGTACCAGCGAAGAGTGCGAATCGGCGCGGGTAATTATCAGGCATTCTTCTGGCTCCTTGATTTCGTAAATCCATTTCGCGGCTGGCCTTTCTTCTGCTATGTATCCCATAAGGTTCTCCGGTGGTTTTCACCATTCTGCCTTCTCGGTGCAGTGGTATGCCTGATGGTTCTTGGGTTGGTTTCCGACCTTCTGTTGTATCGGTCAATGGCTGCTGCAGTCAGTCTGATTCTAGCTATCGGAATCCTCAGTGGCCCTCGAGGCCCTTGGCTGTTTCGGTTTACTCATTATTTCCTGGTTATGAATGCTGCGCTTATCGCTGGAATCGGAGTTTTCTTTTCCGGCATCAAATCTGCCGCCTGGGATAGAACTTCCCGTACGCAGTGATTTGTTTGGTACTCTTTTTGTAGACTGTCTGCACTTCTTAACTCAAAGCGAAAGTGAATGCTATGCAATTCCTCGATCCAATTGAGACCACCTCTCGTGTAATGCCACAGATTACCGGGAAAGGTGCCTTTTTGACAGTTGAATCCGGATCGGAACGCAACACGATGACCATCGGTTGGGCACTACTTGGATTTGTCTGGAAAGTGCCGGTTATGACAGTGCTGGTTCGGGATTCTCGGCACACCTTTTCTTTAATAGAAAAATCAGAAGACTTCTCTGTCTCAGTGCCACTGGCCGATATGTCAAAGGAGCTGGCTTTTTGTGGGAGCAAATCAGGACATGACTATGATAAATTCCAGGAATGCAGTCTTCAATGTGCTGATTCACTCGGAATTCAAAGTCCCGTGGTACGGTTGCCGGGAATACATTTCGAGTGCAGAATCGCATACAAGTCGGCAATGACCCCGTCGCTCTTAGCCGAGGAGTATGCAGGATTATATCCCAAAAAGGATTTCCACACAATGTACTACGGCAAGGTTGTGAAATGCTACTCAACTGAAAACGAGTGGTGAATCAGGCTTCCGCTTCGTATTGTTTGGAAAGGGTAGATTTCCAGAAACAAAAGAGGTCGTCCAAAGTCGTTTCAAGCTGGATTTTCGGTTTCCAGTCTGTATGAAGCCGCAATTTCCGGGTGTTTCCTGCAAGTCGCGGGCTGGCTTTGTGCGCCCGAAGCTTAGTTGACTTTTGCTGGATTAAAACCGTTGTGGTGGTCTTTGTAGTGAGGTAGTCGAGGATTGTTCGGAGAGAGTGCGGTGTTCCCGAGCAGACATTGTACGCTTCGCCCTTTTTCCCCTTTTGCAGTATGAGTGCGTAAGCTGCCACTACGTCGCGTACATCCGTGAAATCAACCTGGTAGTCGAGATTGCCGACCGATATGGTTGGCTCGGAAAGCCCGAGTTCTATTTCGGCAATCTTTTTGCTCCATTCCGAGCACACAAACCGTGGTGACTGGCCGGGTCCGGTATGGTTGAAAGAACGTGTGAACCTGACATCCAGGCCAAACTGAACCGCATATTGCCTTCCGATAGCCTCGGCTGCTTGTTTGGAGATGCCGTAAAAATCCGTGGGCCGCAGCACCGAGTCCTCGGATATGGAAACGGAGTCGATCCCGCTGCCGTATTCCTTGCTTGATCCAACCAACAGGATTTTCGCTGAAGGACACGCT
>JBEPYC010000073.1:0-12765 GCA_041641555.1 Chitinivibrionales bacterium
ATGGTATCTGCCCGCTATCGCCTTGGCAGGCCTGGTGGGTCTACAGTGTGGAAATGATGAACGTGCTGCAGAGAGCCCGCCCCGGAAACCGGCGTATCCCGAGTCCCTTTTTATCTATCTTCCATCCTGCCCATCCGGCCAAGAGCGGTGTGTCGGTTCGGTTACCCCTTTCGAGGCACCGGCACGGGCTCCTCTGCATCTGGTTCTGGATACAATCGGCAAACGACTAAGTCGTTCGTTTTTCGCCCGCTACGGCAACAGATCAGCAGATATCGGCTTTCGGACGCATGTGGTGGAGTATATTCCTACTCCCACGCAGAAGCTTCGCGTGGGAGTCATCGATATTGCCGATACCGCCCGGTTGGCAATGCGGACTTTTTTTCAAGGTTCGACCGGCGCAGCAAGGACCAAAGCAGTTCTTCTGGCCAATTTTCTTCAGCCACAATTCGATCCCCCACTACTCGATGGTGTAGTTTTTTTATACAATGGGGAGCTACTCGAAGAAATGTCGCATTTGGACCTGGAGGGAATCCAGACGATGGATGGACTCAACCCCAGGGTCACTATGTTTCTTCGCCGGAACCGCCAAGCGGCAGCTTCTATACCGTGAAAACATGAGGAACGAATCCATGGATATTCAACTTACCGATACCGAAACCCGCGTGCTTGGATCTCTTATCGAAAAAGAGATCACGACACCGGAATACTATCCACTTACGCTGAATTCGTTGATCGCGGCCTGTAACCAGAAGTCGAATCGCGACCCTGCTATGTCTCTGGATGAGCCTTCGGTTGTGAGCGCACTGGAGTCGCTCAAAGGCAAACGCCTGGTCTGGCATCTTACCAGCGGCCGGGCTCCCAAGTACGACCATAACCTTCGAAACGTCTTTCCCCTTTCCGAAGGAGAAATAGCGATTCTGTGCACTCTTATGCTCCGGGGACCGCAGACCGTCGGGGAAATCCGTACCCGAACCGAACGTATGCATACGTTCGAATCCGTTGACCATGTTCAACAGAATCTGACCAATCTTTCGGAGTCACCCGAAGGACCGTTTGTGGTCGAGATTCCACGACAACCCGGCCAGAAAGAGTCACGTTTCGCACATCTGCTGAGTGGCGAACCGGAACGTGCCCGGGCCACGCCGCCCCCTGCCCAACCTGCAGCAGAGATACCATCGCCAGAACCACAACCCGACCGGATGAGTGCACTCGAAGAGGACGTACAATCGCTTCGGGAAGAGCTTGCCGAACTGAAAAAAGAGTTCCACTCGTTCAAGGACCAACTCGGCGGGTAACAACAGCGATTTCGTGATCCAGAATGCACACACCTGGACGAAAACCTGTCCAGGATGCTCAGATCTCTGTCTGCGCATAGTTGTATAGACTACCACCAGATGCAGTCGCCTTGTAATGGCATGGTTGTTGCAGCTACTCATAGGTCCGATTGAAAAGCTCCGCCCCCTCCATTTCTTTTTCATAGCAAAACCACTTCGGGTGCACATGGATTTCGACGTTCTCATTCAATGGCTCCAGAATATCGACTGGCTTCCCTCGCTGCTTAAAGCAGCCGGCATTTCCGTCCTGATGCTTTTTGTCGGCGCAGTTGGCGTACGCCTCCTCTACTGGTTACTTCGCGGGTTTGCTCCCAAATCGCATGCAAATCTCGCCGATCGCCTGGGACGAAAAACGCGCAGACCGATGGAGATTGCAGCGGGCTTACTTTTGGTCAAGCTGGTCGTTCCGATCTTCCAGATACCCGATCCCGTCATCCCCTTGCTCCACCATGCGCTTGCTCTGGTACTCATCAGTGCTATTGCTTACGTTGCCATGGGTGCAGTCATAGCTTTCCGCGACAGTATGCTCGATGGATCGGCGCTCTCCGAAGCCGATAACCTCCGGGCTCGCCGCACGGCCACCCAGGTTCGCGTGCTCGGACGAATACTGACCGTTCTCATCTGGTGTTTTGCAATAGCGAGTATGCTGATGACTTTCAGCGGGGTGCGCCAGATCGGCGTCAGCCTCCTGGCTTCGGCAGGTATCACCGGTGTCATTTTTGGGTTGGCCGCGCAGAAAACCCTGGGAAACCTTTTTGCAGGTATTCAGATTGCAATTACCCAGCCGATTCGTATCGATGACGTCGTTGTGGTGGAAGGAGAATGGGGAAGGATTGAAGAAATAACGCTTACCTTTGTGGTAGTACGCATCTGGGATCTTCGGAGACTGGTTCTGCCAATCAATTATTTCATCGAAAACCCCTTTCAGAATTGGACACGCGTATCAGCGGATATTCTGGGGACGATTTACCTCTATACCGACTACACGGTACCCGTTGATGCGATACGTGAGGAGACAAAACGGATTGTAGAACAGACCGCAAACTGGGACGGCAAAGTGTGCGTGGTGCAGGTTACCAATTGTACACCGGAGGTCATGGAAGTACGTCTTCTGGTCAGTGCGGCCGATTCCCCTACAGCCTGGACGCTTCGTTGCCATGTGCGCGAGCAGATTCTTTCCTGGATTCAACGCGAACACCCCGAGGCTCTTCCCCGAACTCGCGCGGAACTGGAGAATTTCCCCGGAGATTTTTCGCGCCAGCAACCCGGGCCGGATGGAGCACATCGCACAAATGAGCCGGTAGCAGCCGGTGGAGAACCGGAAGGCAACGGAGATTAGGCCTCACCCCTGAGTTTTCTGTATTGGTCATTGAACCGGCCAGAGCACCAGCAGCATCAACAAGCAAATCTGTCCGGTTCCGTCGTCTTCAGACCATTCTGCTCGCGTTTCTCTTCGGAATATCTCAGAATGCCCATCGCAAAATCCTATTTTGTTATCATCACCGCAGACAAACTCAGAACGAGTGGGCAAGAGTGTACGCATGCCCGAAAGCCGGGATGTGTCGCGTTTTTGGAGGAGTGAGCCGATGGATTATATCGAATGTGATGTGCCACAGGGGCAGGGATACTGCTGCGACAATGACTGCGATTGCGGAATCAACCCGATCGAATACGGAGCCGGCCTGGTGTATATCTCAGACGAAGTCGTGGAGTTTCGAAGAGATGCACTGACTCGGGAGCTTCTGAGAGAAAAGCTGTCCCGTGTCAGCGGCGGAGGATATATCCCGGTGGCCTCCTACGAACCAATTCTAATATGTGAGAAAGCAGCCTCGGCTCGTGGTCTCGATACTGAAGTCGCTGCTGCCGACGCCAAAACCTTCTGGACCGAAGGCAAGGTACCGCTTCGTGCGACGCCCAGCTCGAATACCCCCCAGGAAGCGTCTTCGGAATCAGCACCGGTCACATCCCCTGAAGATTCTCATTCGGCTGTGCCCCCCGAACCTCTTGCTGAACCACCGGCTTTTGCTCCTCCCGAAGCAAGCGCTTCGTTTGTCGATGACAGTCCAGGGGCATCCCAGAATGGGATGGCATCAGAACAGAGCGCTGATCAAAAACTACCTGACTCCGTGGAGCAAAGCACCTCTACCGCATCCGATAGCGATATGGGGCAGGTACATGATCAATCAGCTTCATCCCAGGACCCTGAGCATGCATCCGCGCCCTCCGAAGACCCGAAACCGGAAAACGATGCCTTCAGCCAGGCCATGGAAACGGCCGATTACCAATCGGATAACCGCGTCAGTGATGTGACCGCAATCGGTCCGCCACCGAGCTTTGCCGCACCCCCTCAGTCCCAAGATCCCATGCCCCAGGATCCAGCTCAAGAGGATTCGGTCAGCGCTCAGGATATAGCCAGTGCGTATGCCGATGGTCCTCTGGCGGAGCTGGCGGCAAAAATGGCAGCCGATCAGAATCCTTCCCAGCAGGCACCTGAGACAACACATCAGGGAGCACCCGAGAAGAAAAAAGGCAAAACTACCCAGATCCGGTCTCCTTTCCTGGAGCCCGAATCCGAAGATTCCGAAGAACCCGAGACGGTTGCTTCGTTTGCTGAAGAAACTGGAGAAAAACCACGCAAGAAAAACAAACTCGGCCTGATCATTGGTATTTCCGCTGCCGCAGTGCTCCTTCTTCTCGCTGTCGGAGCATTCTTGATCTGGCAACTCCTGAGCGTCCCTGACCTCCAGCCTGACTCTGTCAGCAAACCCGAATCTGTTGTACCATCATCGGAAATGTCTTCTTCCGGCAGCGGCCCTGCCGAAGACCAACCGCCTGTCGGGTCGGATGAGCAATCCAATCCGGAATACGAACTTGCTGCGGAAAAACCGCAGAGACCATCTCCCGCAGGCTCTCTGCCCGAAACCTCGCCTCCTGTTCTGAAGTCATCTTTTTTCGGTCGAGCCTATGACTTTCGGGACGCCGCCTATCACGGAAGCATTCGGTTTTCCGAGGTATCAGGCAATGGAGGCTCCTATCGGCAGACCGTAAGCTCGGACAATTCCGATAAGGTGTATAATGTCAGCGGTACGTTCGTATACACCGACTCCCGAATCACCTTCAGACCCAACGGAGCCAATACCGAGGTCCTGTGGGAACTGGAGAAACTCAGCGATACCCGAGCCACCTTTTTCGACCCGCGAAAGACAAACCGGGCAGCAAGCCGGGTGTTTCTGGAAGCCGTCAGGTAGTCCCAGGTAAGAGGTCATCTGGAACGTTTATTGCATTGTTCTTGTGCAGAAAGGACAATGCAGCGTGAAAGAACTTTTTGCTACGGTCAAAGAAACATTTCAGGAGTGGTCGAAAGATAAAGCGTTTGCCTGGGCGGCGGCACTCGCTTATTTCACGGTGTTTTCCATAGCGCCGCTTCTCTTGATTTCCATTTCGATAGTTGGATTGGTGGTTGGACAACGTGCGGCCGAAGGAGAGGTCTTTACGCGCGTCGAGCAACTGGTCGCCCCCCAGGCAGCACGGGCAATTGAACAGGTCGTGGCAAGTGCGGCTCAGCGACGGGGTGGGATTATCGGGGTTGTCGTCGGAACTGTCGTTTTGCTGTGGGGCGCTTCAAACATCTTCAAACAACTCCAGCTGGCAGTCGACACGATGTGGGATATCGAGCCGAAACCCGGCGGGGGTATTGTCAAGTTCATCAGAACCCGGATTGTTTCGGTGCTGATGGTCCTCAGTGTGGGGCTGGTGCTGCTTGCATCCCTTGCCCTGAGTACCGCTCTTTCGGCACTCTGGAGCCGGCTCCGCGCATGGTTTCCCCTTCCTTCCGGCATACTTCCCCTGTTGGATATCACCGTGTCTTTTCTGATCGTCACCGTGCTCTTCACTCTCATATTCAGATTTCTTCCCCATGCGTCGGCCAATTGGTCGCTTTCGCTATTGGGGGCAATGATAACCGCAATCCTTTTTTCTATCGGCAAACTGGCGGTCGGTTATTATCTGGGCCAAAGCAACATTGCGTCTTCATATGGTTCTCTCGGTTCTTTAGTTGTCTTCCTGCTGTGGATCAACTACTCAGCCCAGATCTTTCTTTTAGGTGCAGAATTCATAGATGTTTACGCGCGGCGACATGGCCAAGAGATTCCTCCCAACAAAGATGGGGTTAAAGTAAAACGATCGATTCAAGGCACCTGAGCAGACCCGGATCCTGAACGATGGCTGTACTGGAACGATCATGATCAGATGCATTGCCTTCTCGTATTCCCCGATGCCGAAATCGGCGGAATCGGAATCGGAGTGCTTCTTCCGTCACCTTGCTTTCGATGCAGATCTCCAGCCGTGGCATACACTTTGCGCCTCTGGGTAAAGGTGCACAGTTGTCGCTGTGCGTCTTTTTGAAATCTCAATCAAGCCTCCTCGGCTTTGGGAAAAACCAGAAGAAGCAAGGGGGAATCATGGCACCAATGACTGAAACGATAGAAATAAATACACGTAAAGAAAGAACATTTCTTGCAGATAGATACGAGGTCGAACGGCTTTCGGCCAAGCTTCAGGGTGATATCATTACTCCATGGCATCCTGCATACGAACAGCAGAGGAGAGTGTGGAACGGCATGATCGACCGTCATCCGGCGTTGATTGTGCTGTGCTCCAGCGAAGCCGATGTGGTGAACACTGTCGACTTCGTTCGAACAAACGACCTGCGGGCCCGTATTAGAGGAGGTAAACACAACGTTTCGGGTAAAGCGGTCAGTGATGGCGGAGTGGTAATCGATGTTTCACCTATGCGAGGAATACGGGTCGATACCTCCAGAATGGAGGTCACCGTACAATCGGGTGCGACTCTGGGAGATATGGAGCGCACGCTCCAGCGCTCGGGGGTTGCCGTTCCTACCGGGCTTGTATCGGCGACAGGAATCGCCGGCCTCACGCTTGGCGGCGGGTACGGATGGCTTACCCGTCGATTCGGGCTCACTTCAGACAACCTTCTCTCGGCCGAAGTCGTCACGTACGAAGGACGATTACGTCGAGCGAGCAAAAAGGAGAATCCGGACCTCTTCTGGGCACTTCGAGGTGGAGGGGGACAATTGGGAGTAGTCACATCGTTTACCTTTCGGGTTCATCACCTGACTTCCGCCTGGATGGCCATTCCAATGTACCCGATCGAACAGGCAGGCAAAGTCCTGCGATTCCTCCGTGACTTCATGCCCCAGGCCCCCGAAGAACTCGGTGTGCTGGCAACACTCTGGACCTCCCCCGATGATCCGGATCTGCCTCCGGAATCGAGGCAGGTTCCAGTGCTCATGCTGTTTGGCTGCTATACGGGCCCTGGAGAAAAGGGAGAAGAGGTGGTGCGTCCGCTCAGGGAAATAGACACTCCGCTGGTAGATATGAGCGGACAAATGGAATGGCTTCAGGTCCAACAATTACTGGATGAAGACTATCCCGATCTCAGGCGGTATTACTGGAAAAGCCTCTACCTCGATGAATTATCGGAAGAAAGCATCGATATCGCTATCGAACAGGCAGCACGGCGCCCGTCGAGCCTTTCATCTCTTGACATTTGGATGCTGGGCGGAGCCATGCACCGGTCATCACCCCAATCCAGTTCGTTTGCAAACCGAAACAGCAACTGGATGCTGGGAATCGAGGCGAACTGGGATGATCCGCATCAGGACGCAACCAACATCGACTGGACCCGCACCACCTTCGATCGAATGCTGCCGCATTCATCTGGTGGTGCATACGTTAACTTTGGCGGGAGCGAGCAGGAGCTAAACCAGATGGGCTCACGTTTCTACGGAAACAACTTTCCCCGCCTGGAGAATATCAGGAAACACTATGATCCACTTGGTATTTTTTCCGGTTAGTGCTGGTGCAGGTAGGCGCAAAAAAACGCGGGAGAATTCGAGAATTCTTCCGCGTTTTTGACAGCAAACATGATCAGTGGCTACAAGCGCAGCTTGAGGATTCCGAACTCATTTCCATGATTCGATGTGGCCGATCGTGTACTCCTGCTCCTGAAAAATGACTTTCTCTCCGGGCCGAGCCCCGATCAGTGCCTCGGCTTGCGGCGTCGTATAGGAAAGGATGTGCTCCCTGGGCTGAGAATCCCAGGGCCCCAGAATGGTAACCTTGAGAACGTCACCGCTATCGTTGACCGAAGTGAGCGTAGTCCGCGTCCCGATACTTATATGAGAGATATCGACCTTGTGGGGATCGATCAGCCTGGCCTGTCCGAGCTGATCGTGAAGCGACTTCGCGCGAGACGAAAGCAATTCCTGCCGTGCACGCGCCGCATGGTATTCGAAATTCTCCTTGAGATCTCCATGCTCTTTGGCCGTTTTCAGGTCGACCGTATTCTGGGGAATATCCACTTTGATCAGTTTTTCGAATTCCTTCCGTTTCTCTTCAAGCGCCTGCTCGGTGACATAGAACGTTTCGGTCTCGCCCTCCGAAAGCGATCGGTACCGGGCAAGGATCTTTCCACGGATGCGCGCCTGCCGATACTCTTCCGGTTCACCCGTCCGTTCCATCAACTCCAGAAACTGCCGCGCTTCCTCTTCACTCAAACCATCGATTGCACGGTCAGCGGGGCCACCTGAATCGAAATACCCCCGAAGTTCGGTGCGGGCGGGCTTGAGGCTCTCTTTGCCTAACGATGTAAGCAGGACCTGCAGAAACTGCCAGTCGGCTTTTTGGGCCAACTCGGCTCGTGCATTCATCTCTCTGCACAACCACAGGTAGAAATTGACTCCATTATCCGGCTGCGCTAATACCTCACCGACCACTTTCTGAAGCGAATGGGCGTCTTTTTTCGCGAGGGTATCGTACAGGTATTTTAGGAGCTGATTGTCGCTTTCTTCGGTAAGCAGCCGGGTGTAGATTTCTATCCAGTCCTGCCGGCATTCCTCAACGAGCGCAATACATCGGCGACGCGTATTCCGGTCGGCTACACCTACTACGATTTCGGCGGTATCGTCTCTGCAAATCAAATGCTTCAGCTCCTGCATTCGCATCTCCCCTACGCCATCGGCATGCTTTTCCAGGTCTACAAGGATCTCCAGAGCCAGCGAAGGCCGATCTTCTTTGTCCCGAATCGCTTCGTCCAGAAGCTCATGCGCAATCATCCCATCCAGATCCGCCGAGCGTCCAAGCTGTTTTCGAGCTATGGCCAGCTTCTCCCTGAGATCGGCCTGTTTGAACTGGTCAACGATCTGCGACTCCGCGGCTTCGGCCGAGTCGGTCCATTTGACCGACGGCCGTGCCCCCGACCCAACAACCAGTCGAGAATCCTTCTTTGCTTTCGACCACCAGGTAGACCAGCGTTTGGCATCCACGATACCCGAGAGCATTTCCTTGAGCTCCGATGTGGTAAGCGTCTTGTTCACACTGGCAAAGAGCTGTCGGAGCAGCTCACCTGGATCGTCCTTTGCCAGTTTCTGAAGTTCCTCCATTCGCTCGAGTTTGGCATAGAAGAAATGATCCTCTTCCAGTACTTCCAGAGTCTTGTTGGCCTCAGCCAGCCCGAAACTCATCAATCCTGCACTCTGGAATGTGACCCGGACTTTACCGAGCTTCACATTGATCTCGGTCACGCGACCAGCCCCGCGAGCAGGAAGATACACCGGCGTGCCGACATCGTAGCGCACCCAGGTCTCGAGCTGATCAAGCGCTTCAGGCGAGGATTCCGGACCGAACGCGCCGACATGTTTGGCAATGGCCTTGAAATTCGGGGAAGAACCGTAGGCCTCGCTGAGGCGCTCCAGAAGCCGGTTCCGCGCAAGCTCATTGTCAGGCCAGAATTCAAGAACCGACCGCATGAGAAGAGTCTCGGTATCGCGGTGCTGTTCACCCTGAAGCATTTCGACGATAAGCTGCAGAAGAGTGCCCGTGTGTTCTGTTTCTTTCTTTTTCACCAGGGCAGAAAGAATCGGAACATAGTATTTGAGATCTTCCGGAGAGTTTTCCAGATGATTCATCACCATGTCGTCTACGTCATCAAGATTCCCCGATTCGATAGCTGCTCGAGCTTGGGGCGGAACTTTCTCCGAGAGGAGGGGGCGTACCGAATGTCGAATTCGCTCCAGAATCGTTTTACTCACGCAGCGAAACTCCTTCCTGACAAATGCATTTTTCCACCTGACCTGTCTATTTGCCTCATAGCAACACAGATAATGCCAACCCGATACCGCGAATCTATATTCCCTCGAGTATCCGGGTCATATGTTCCCGAACCGATTCACTTTGCAGAATACCTGCATGACTCTCATTGAAGCCGTAACGCTGATCGGCTTCAGCCTGGATATCGACTTGAAGCTGACTTCGCAAAGGAATTGTTCCATCCGAGCTTTCGCGCATCCGCAGCATATTCCCGCCGCGATAGGCAAAAAACAGGTAAAAAGCAATATGCTCAGCCATTGGCGCCGCTCGCATATGCTTCAGAAAGCCACTTCCCGTCGCGATATCCTGCCATACTGGTATGACCTCCGGTGCGGTTTCCATTCCTTTGGCAGCGAAATCGTCTCCACCATATGGCGAAGCCAGCGAGATGAACACCTTCAGAAAATCGTTTTGTGAACGAGCACCGTAGTCATTTATCGCAGATCGAACGATTAATCCCCCCATGCTGTGTGCGACAACAGCGAGTTTTCGGCCTCGAAGATCTATTATCCTGCCGGAAAAGAAGATCTCGGTGAAGGCAGCGGCGATCTTCCCCAGACGCTCTCCTGAAGGATAGTAAAAGAACCAGGGGTCGAATCGATCACAATCAATCCCTTTCAAAAGATATCGGAAATCTCGTGGTGTCCCGGTCATTCCGTGTACGAAAACGACCGGTGTTTTCCGAATGTCCCGTTCCTGCAGCGCATAGAAGAAAATTCCTGCATGCTCGAGAAAAGCCGAAGGGCTGTAGAGTCCCAAAGCACCGTACTTGGGCGAAAAGATCTTATCATCAAGCGATCGAACTGCGCCGGGTGGGTAATACCGCGACCGAGGCAGCTTCGAGGATTTCCGCATCCGCACCGAAAACTCCAGTCTTCCTCCGCTTTCATCCGCGCATTCCTTTTATTCCGTCGCGCGGGGATGAGCCTGCAGATAGGTTTTTCGAAGATGTTCCTTGGAAACATGAGTATATATTTGCGTAGTGGAAAGTGATGAATGCCCTAAAAGCTCTTTCACGGCTCTGATATCCGCTCCGGCATCGAGCATATGCGTGGCAAAGGAGTGTCGAAGTACATGTGGGCTCTTTTTTTTCTGGGTGCTCACCCGCGCTATTTCTCTTTCGACAATGCGCTGAATCTGCCGAATCGAGAGCCGCTCACCTTTCTTATTGGCAAACAGCGGTTGCTGGAGATCTGCTGGACCACGGGCACGAAGGTATGCATCGACAGCTTGGACAGCGCTCTGGGGAACAGGTATGATCCGCTCCTTCCTTCCCTTCCCGATCACTCTGATTGTTATCTGATGACGATCTATAATGCCGATATTCAGAGAATGCAGCTCCGAAAGCCGCATCCCGCTGCCATAGAAGAGCTCGATTATGGCGCGGTCCCGCAAAACATCGATCGTGGGCTCAGCGACCGGAGCGTCAAGAGCCTTTGCCTGTTTTTCGGTAAGAAACGATGGTAGCGGTTTATCAAGCTTTGGGGCAACGATCGTTTTAGCGGGGTTAGAGCTGATTATTTTCTGTCGGGCACAATAGCGGGAAAACGATTTGAGAGTAGCCACTTTGCGTGCCACCGAACGGGGACGAAGATTACGCGAAGCAAGCGAATAGGTAAACGACCGAATGATTCCCTTAGTCAAAGAATCGTGGAGTCCAACTTCACCAAGCGTTTCGGCTGCGTAATCCTGAAACTGAGTGAGGTCTCTGCGGTAGGCTTGCACAGTGTTCTGAGAAAAACCCCGCTGTTTGGTGAGGTAATCCAGGAAACGGTCAATTGTTTTTGCAAGATCGTTAGCCATAAGGGGCGATCACTTTTGTTCACCAGGGACGTTGTGCCGATCGAAGCTCTATTGGTGAGCTGACTCGGCCCCCGGGTCCTTCAAGGGTATCTGCGGCATACTCGGTGCCTTTTGTGCAAAATAGCATCCGCATCGCTATTCCATTGGATAACGCCTGCACATTTCCGCAAGCACATCTTCATGAGAGATCCCGAGATTCATAACGGTATCATTCCCGCCGTAGTACAGAAGCACTGCCCCATCCTCTCGACGAAGTGCACCGCACGTGAAAACGACATTGGGTACATGAACATAGTGCGTTTCGGCAACCCTGCAGTCGGCGCGTGATGGAAACAGAACAGGAAACCGGCAGAACCGTACCTTTTCGGGCATTTCTTTATCGTGGAGAGCCACGCCGAGCACATACGGATTGCCGTCCATGGTCGTTCGCACACCGTGGAAAATATTCAGCCATCCATGCGGTGTTTCAAGCGGTGGAGCACCCGGGCCTACCTTGTCCTGAAAGGCACCCGGCCCCCCCCCTGTTCGGAGAATCGGGTGTTCGGCCAGAGCCCAGGGTCCGCGCCAGTGACTGGCAAACCCCAAACGAATTTCAGCATAGCTCCCTCCCACATCCCCTTCGGTCGTGTCGTTTGGTCGGAACAAAGCGGTGAATTGTCCGTTAACAGGACGGTCGAACAGGGCAACATTCCTGCTGTCCTGCTCCAAAAGGGCACCATAGCGCACAAAGGTCTTAAAATCTCCGGTGGTTGCCAGAGACACTCGAACCCGGTTTTTTATTCGCGCATGATAGGCACTGTACACAATGACATATGTTTCTCCAATTTTGCTGATTCGAGGGTCCTCGACTCCTCCCCCCTCGCTTTCGATACACTGCTCCCGATCGACACCTTCGGCAAATTCATCTTCTGCAGTCGCAGGTTTGAGCGACGGGCCATCTTCGAGCTTCCACTTGTCATACCCCGTTTGACTTCGTGCACTTCCCAGAACACTTACCCCTGAGCGCAAATGAGCCCGAAAAAGAAGAACCGTTTCGTTTTTGTCTTTTGCGACTCCGGCGTTGTGAACCGTGACGACTTTATCGCCTGGATCACACCACGCTCCATTGACATCTTCGGGACAAAGTATCGGATTATCACCGAAACGAGCAATCGGAGATGCAAGGTCGATGCGAAACGGTTCACCGCCCAAGGACACCGTTCTAACCACTGATTTCCTCCATTGCATTGAGGATGTCTCTGACTCGGATCCTCGCAAAGCTCGAAGCATAGTCGGACATTGCGTAAGGAAGTATCAGCATGCCATTGTGAACCAGAGCCCCACAGGTATAGACGACATTCGGCACGTACCCTTCACGTTCGTTCTCGTTTGGTTTCAGCAGCGGCTGGGAAAGCCTGCCGATTATCTTCGAGGGATCGTTCTTATCCAGCAGAAATGCCCCGATACAATACTTGCGCAT
>JBEPYC010000074.1:0-12749 GCA_041641555.1 Chitinivibrionales bacterium
AATCTTACCCCGCAAGGACTGAAAACGACGCGAGATGTCCTGTTCGGATTGACCGAAGCTGGTGGTGAGTGGCCTTTGTCAAACTATGTACCGGAATCCATATCGGCGCAGATGGCTACGTCCGGCTGATTTGCCAAGACCGCGGGGCCTGCCCGGGATCCCCGACCCATTACTTTCGTATCCGATTCTCTGATGTTCAGGTGCGTGCCTTCCCGGCCCGCACCTTTTTCTATTTGGCAGTCTTCAATGGTGGTACGGGAAACATAAGTGCCGCACACAAGAGGCCAATGGTGTGTGCGGCATGGCAGTATTTCTGATTGCCTGTCGGATCAGGTGGTCAAAACGTATTGAGCAGGATCCAGCTTGAATTTCTTCGGCTTGCCGTCCAGGTGTCTCTGAATATTGTCCAGACAATAGCGATGGAGACGGTGGAGAGTTTTCGGCCATGGCCGAGGGTTGCCGATGTCGTGTGCAGTCAGGATCAAATTAGGCCATTGTCGAGCCTCGTGGTTCCGGGGAAGTCGGTCGGGGTCAAGAACGTCAAGCCCCATTCGCAGCCTTCCAGAGCGCAATTCGGCAAACAGTGCATTCTGATCAGCGATTGCACCTCTGGAAGTATTAATCAGAACGCCATGGTTTGGAAGTAGGGCCAGAAGTTCTGCGTTCACGCTGTGCCGGGTTTCATCGGTGAGTCCTGCGTGAATGGCTACAGCGCTACTCCAGGAAAAAAGATCCTCCAGTGAGTCCGCTTTGCTGCAGAATGAAGGAGTATCTTGGGCGTACGGGTCGAATATCATGATCTTCGGGTTGAACGGTCGGACCATTTCAACAAAACGCCTGCCAATGGCACCGTAGCCATATACCCCCAATTTCAGTCCATCCATTGTCCATCCCCGGTACTCCGCGTCATCTCTCCATCCGCCCTGCTGGATGTGGGTGATTCGACCGGGAAGGTCCTTGAGGCAGGCAAGAAGAAGCGTCACTGCACCTTCGGCAATATCTCCTGCAACGGCATCGCCCCAGTTTGTCACCGGAATACCGGATTTCATGATTTCGTGAGGAATGAATTCCTTAATCGTGCCGTTGGTATGGCAAATATACTCGAGTTTTCCCGGGTTTTCGGCAAGTGCTTGGGGAAGGCGAATAGATTTCCAGCTTGAAAGGTAAATAGTCGACTGACGCACCTCTTCGAGAATCTTCTCTTCCGAAATGTTCTCGCCGTGCTCAATTACTTTGACTTCACCGATTTCCCGTAGGGCGGAAAGGAAGGCATCGTGCCATACTCTTGGATCCGCCTGTTGTTTAGCTATATGTAGAAATCGCGGTTGTTTCGAATGGCCGTTGCCTGAGGAATTATTAGCCTTATGGATCATTTCAGATTCCCAATGTCCTGGTTTGCGATACGTTCCTGCAATAAAAAATAAGAGCTTCGGGTCGCCGCTCTGAGTCAGTGTGATACTGCAGCAAAGCTTGAATCCAAGCGGGTACAACCCGACACATTACTAATCTACTTCGCCTGACCATTCCTGCGTGAAATGACACAAGGCATAATGGCGACTGTTGTTTTAATTGTTTTCTTGCATATCTTGCCCGATATCAAAGACTTATTGCTTTTCGAATATACCGTATGCGATTCAGGGAGAGATTACATTCTCAGAAAGTCGACGCATTTATGCGCGTAACCTGTTAGTATATGTGTATAAGCCGATGTCTGGAGAGAGTGCCTGCTGGGCGCCGCCCGGGCATGCGCCAGTCTCCTCAGCTGCTGATACAATGACCTGAGGTGATGTCCTCATTGAAGGAATGGCGGTTTTCAATCGGCTTTAGTGCAATGTTCTTAGGTGTTTCTCGCTTCGGAGGTCCCAAATGAAAAATCGTTTTTTTCTTTCAAATATCGCAATTGCAGGGCTTCTACTCATTGGAATGGGCGCTTCCACGAAGCTTATGGGAGAGACTACCGTAATAGACGATTTCGAAGATGCCGGAGAAGGTCGACCGGACGATATACAGAATGAGCTCGATGGGTACTGGTTTACTTACGATGATCGCAAAAACAACGATGGCAATTCGGTCGCCGAGGACCCCGATTTCGTCTCGCCCGGTGCCCATGGGAGCGCCTACTGTGTGCACTTTTCCTATACTTTGGGTGCATCTTATAAGCATCGGTTTGCCGGAATGGCAACGAATCTTGGTCAGCATACACCAAGCGGCAAGACCCTTCTGGATCTTTCAGATGTCACCAGTATGTCACTTTAGATAAAGGGCTCTGGTCATGATCTCCACATAAACTTTCAGAGTCCGCTTGTTGCTGATAACAATTTCCTGAGCTACAAAATAGAAGGGACACCCAATCAGTGGCAGGATATTACCATTCGCATACCTCAGGATCTGGAAGCCCAGTGGAGTTCCACCGTGCCCTGGAGTGATATCGAACACGCGATTACCGCCATCCAGTTCAAGGCATCTTCCAAGAGAGCTGGAGAACGGGGCGAAATCTGGGTCGACAACATTACACTGAATGGTTCAGTCAGTCAGCCGCCGGTTACAGTTGTTGAGCCAACACCGGCCGATATGGGCGATGTATTCAACTGCGATTTCGAACATCGTTCGGTAGGATCTTACACTCATGCCAAGCTTTCCGAAGACTGGAACAATCCGGATTTCAGCAACGGGGTTGTCGATGGTAGATGCGAGATCGTCTCGGACAATACTTTCGGAAAAGTGCTTAAAGTCAATTATCCCGCCGGAGGCGTGGGACCTCATCAGGGGGGGGCGCAGTGGATTAGCTACTTTCCGGGTGCAGATGGCCGCGGGGTGTCATACGATGAACTCTGGGCAACCTACACGATAAAGCTTCCCGAGAATTTCGAGTTCGCCAGAGGAGGAAAACTTCCGGGACTTGGTGGCGGAACGGGCCCAACCGGTGGGGTTCCGGTCGATGGTACAAACGGTTTTTCAGCCCGGATGATGTGGCGCAGCAATTCATCGGGGGCGGATAATGAACACCCGTATCTGACCAGCTATATGTACTATCTGGATAAGCAAACGGAGTGGGGACGCGATCTGTGGTGGAATGATCCTCCAACAAATGGATGGTACGACAGCTTTGAGGACTGGGCTCCTGAGGGAAAGGCACATTTAACGCCGGGTAAGTGGGATACGGTTACAATCAAGATCAAAATGAACACGCCGGGGATAGCCGACGGTGAGGTGCAGGCCTGGCTGAATGGTCGACCGGTGCTGAACAATGTAAAGATGCGGTATCGGGCCGAGGGAGCAAACTCCTTCAAGATAGGCTTATTCTACTTCAGCACCTTTTTCGGAGGAAGCACACAGGATTGGGCTCCGACAACCGACCAGTACATACTGTTTGATAACTTCAAGGTAACCACGGATCCCATGGAATTTCTTGAACCGATGCCATCCTCCAATGTGATTGAGGGCACCTTCCGAGCTCCTTCGATACGCCCCTCCGACCGGGGAGTAACAGTACGATTGAAAGGGACCGGAACAGGGATTGAATCTGGGGAAGGTATGACGGAATCGATCTTTAATCTGAAGGGCCGGAACATCGGGAATATGGTCCCGGGAAATGCTCCCGATCGAGGTGCTACTCCAGGAGTGTACTTCTGGCACACAGAGTCGTCCCGTTAGTTTCTGAGTTCATGACACTCGAATAAAACGAAATGAGTTATGCAGAGGTTGAATGTGGGGATATACTCGGTCCTTGCCGTCATTCTGGTTACATCCGGGGTTTTTCCGGTGATGGCCGCCGATACAAACGGCGTTCAACCGTGTAACATGGAAGGGCTGATGATGGAAAATCGCCCGGATGGCGATAGTATCGATGCGGAGGTCTTTATCATATTCAATGGAAATCCCGGAGAGTATGACCACAAGACCGACGCACGCAGTAACCTCTTCGAGATTACCTTGCTCAACATTGCCACGATCGAATCGGGTGTCTATGATTTCACGGTCCCGGATTTCATGAAATTTGTCCAGGTCGGGAGACAAAAATCCCCCGGTCAGACCACCTCGGATTCGGCATTGTATGTTCCAGTGGTAATACGTTTCGCATTCCACTCTGTACCGCAGGTAGATGTCCAGAGGGGAGTCAATTTTCTCTCTCTCTCGTTTCGAGTCCCCAGGAATACACCGGGCCTGCCTCAAACGACTGCAGTTGCTCCGCTGGAAGCCTCGGGTGGTCCCGAGACTGATCGCGTTTTAGGCGACATGGGGAAGAGCGTTGGCTGGGAAAGGATGGCTTCTTTGGAATGGGTCAATTCCACCTGGTTCAAGGTTTCGGCCAACCTGGTTCTCGGGGGAGCAATGGCAGCGGCGGTCGGCCGCGGATACCTCGAGAATCGTGAACTCACTGAGAAATACACAACTGAGTACCTGCCGCTGAAAAACAAATACGCAGAGAGTCCATCCCCGGAACTTTATCAGAAACTTGCTTCATCGCAGGAGTCCCTGCAAAAAAAGAAACGATTGCGCAACATTTACTATGGTGTCGGTGCGGCGACCGGTGGTTTACTTCTTGGTTTTAACATCACGTTCCTGGTTTATTTGCCGAATACCAGGTAGAGCCGGAGGATACAAGTATGCTACGTTGGATTACAACGGGGGCAATCCCCGTGTTGTTTCTGGCTGTCTTCTGTACGCAAGTAGACCTTTCGACACCTGTGGACGATTCATCGGGTCCAGACGAGGTGCCGCCCAGCATTGCACTCAGGGGCAGCGATACCGTGGCGGTATTCCAATATGCAGAGTATAACGACCCAGGAGCGGAAGCCTTTGACATGGTAGATCGAAACCTTACCGCCCAAATCACGGTGTCCGGGTCGGTAAATACTGAAACGGTCGGGACCTATACCCTGGATTATGAGGTTTCCGATGAAGCTGGGAATACATCATCTGTGCAGCGAATCGTCATTGTACTTTCCATCGACAAGAGAAAACCCCCGGTCATCTCCCTTATGGGGGCCGATACCATACGGCTCGAAGTCGGGGACTCGATCCCGGAGCCGGGAGTGCATGCCTCTGATAGTGTCGAGGGCGACATTACCGAAAAAGTTGTCGTGGAACCGGGTGGAGCCACCTCTCGGCCTGACTCGTTCGCGATTCTTTATTGGGTGGAGAACAGCTCGGGACAGGCCGACTCCGCACACCGCTATATCGAAGTCAGTGATTCGGCTGGAGAACCGGTCGAAAACCTCCTGCCAACTGCATCGGTGTCTGCAGACATCGATTCCGGGTACGCACCACTGGACATATCCTTCAATGCCGGAGAATCCACCGATTCCGATGGTGCTATCAGTGAATACGCATGGGAGTTCGGAGATGGAACCACCGGAACTGGCAAAACGGTACTGCACACGTATGCCGCACCCGGAACTTACACCGTGGAGCTTGTGGTAACCGATAATCGCGGGGGCACAGGTGCGGCTTCTTTGGCTATCACGGTCTCCCAGAAATCGGATACGACGGTGCCCGAGAATGTACCACCCAGTGCACACCTGGTCCACACTCTGGATTCATCGTTTGCACCGGTCACGATACACCTCGATGCCGGAGGATCCAGCGATTCCGATGGTGAAATTGTAACCTACAAGTGGCGGGTCGGAGATTTCGATACGTCGACTACTGCAGCCGCATTGCAGCTGCATTTTGAAAACGCAGATACCGTAACCGCTCTGGTTATCGTTATGGATGACCGGGGGGGCCTTGATTCCGCAACTACCGAGATCGAGATTGCTTCACGGCCGGTATCCCCCGTCAATACATCTCCAATTGCCGATCTGAAATATACACAGGATTCGAGCATCGTAGCTTCAACGGTTTCATTCGATGCCTCGGGGAGTACCGATTCCGATGGCCTTATCGTTTCCTACGACTGGGGTCTCGGAAGCTTCGATACGACCACCACATCGCCTTCTTTGGAGCACGTGTTCACAAATCCGGGCAGTTACAAGGTGGTTCTGGAGGTTACGGACGACCAGGAGGCCACGGACAGGGATTCGGTTACCGTGTCTGTCACTGCGCCAATCATTGAGAACCAGAATCCAGTTCCTTCATTTACAATCACTAAGTCATCTCCCTACGCACCTTCGACCGTACAGGCGGATGCATCGGGTTCCTCAGATTCCGATGGCAGCATTACTGAATATGGGTGGACGGTGGAAGGAGTCGCTGCCGGAACAGGCGCAAACTTATTCCATGAGTTTACTTCCGCAGGCAGTTTCGACATTACGCTTACAGTCACCGATAACGACGGTGGACAGGCCTCTCTCAGTCAGACGGTCCAGGTAGAGTCGCCTCCAAACACGCAACCTCAGGCATCGTTTACTATGAGTCCAACATCGGGAGAAGCGCCGCTCACGGTAGCCTTCGATGCCACCGGTTCGTCGGACTCCGACGGCAGCGTCGTTGACTGGGACTGGACATTCGGGGACGGCAGCAGTGGAGCAGGTGAAACTGTGCAGCACGAATTCACGGCTGCGGGTAGTTTTACCGTGGTCCTGAGAGTCACCGACAATGATGGTGCCGTTGACAGCACATCGTTGATGGTGAGCGTTTCGGCACCTGCTGATAACCAGTCACCGGCGGCACAGTTTGTGGTGGAACGTCAGGGTGTTTCTCTGTCGTATACATTCGATGCCGGTGCATCCGCAGATCCCGATGGCACGATTGCCGAATACAGCTGGGATTTTGGTGATGGAACGAATGATACCGGAGCAGTGGTCAGTCATCAGTTTCCTGGATATGGAACGTATACAGCGGCGCTCACGGTGACTGACAACCAGGGCGCAACGGCAAGTCGCACCAGTTTCGTCAATGTACGTGACGTAACTCTGCTCGACGACTTCGAGGATGGAGATAAGCGTTCCCTGTGGAATTCCTTCTGGTACGATTTCAGTGATTCCTCTTCAGGGGGAGCTTCTGCGGTAAGTATCGAAACGACGACAGGATATGACAACGGGACGGCTATGGGAATCACCACTGTCCTTGATCAGGGAGGCTATGCCTATGATCCTTTTGCAGGGATCGGGGTATACCTTGGTGAAGACAAGGCGGCGCGGGATATCAGTAGTTCAACGGGGGTTTCCTTTTATTACAAGGGAGGCGGTGCAGGCTGGAATGAAGTCGTTCTGCGTATCGAAACCGTATCAGTCTCCCAACAGGACAAAACACCATATCATCGCGTCTACCTTCCTGCTTCGAGTACATGGACCAGTGTTGCTTTTACATGGGACCAGTTTACTCAGCCTGACTGGAGCGGAGTCGTACCTGAGGGGCTTGATCTGACGCAAGTGGTTAAAGTCAGCATGCAGATCAAGGGCGATCGAAATGCTTCAGGACCCGAAAGTGCGGAAATCTGGCTGGACGATCTTTCCTTTCCCGGACTGAACGTCGATCTGACCGGAAACTGATTTGCCGGGTGGTATATTTGTACTCATAGATCGGACCGGGCTTTGTACATATGCGCGAGGCCCGTGCGTTTTGAAGGGCGCTTCGGGTTTTCGGGTGGGTTTGCAAACGGGCAGAATGAACGGGCGACCTTTCGGTAAGTCTGAAGAATAAGGCCGGGAACTTTGACTTGGAAAGAGTAATTCTATGGAAAAACGTGTCTGTATGGTCACCGGGGCCAATCGTGGTATAGGGCTTGAATTCACTCGGCAGTTACTCAGGGAAGGCAGCAGAGTTATCGCCACCTGTCGAAGCTCTCGATCCGAAACGAGTCTTGTGGAGCTGAAGAAACACTACCCTGATGCGCTCGAGGTCCGGTATCTTGAGCTGACGGATCCACAGCATATCGAAAAACTCTTTCAAAGTCTGGATGCGTCTTCAGAGAGAATCGATCTCCTGATTCATAACGCCGGGATACTGATAGAAGAGAAGACTCTGGAGGTTTCTCCGCGGGGCATGATCGATCAGTTCCACGTAAACGCAGTAGCGCCCATGCTTGTTTCTCGAGCTGCGATACCGCTTCTTAAAAGAAGTACCCAACCTAAACTGGTTGTAATCTCTTCCAATGCTGCTCAGATCACAACGATTTCACAAGGTTCGGACAAGTGCTCGTACGGAATGTCAAAGGCGGCATTGAACAAGGGAATTCGTCACTTGGCTTATGCAGTCAAAGATGATGGCATTCCCGTGATGCTGATCCATCCGGGATGGGTACAGACGGAAATGGGCGGGAAGTGGGCCAAGGTGACAGCTGAGGATTCTGTTTCGGGTATGCTTCGTCTGATTGCCGACCTCACTCTCGAACAGACTGGCACGTTTTACACATACGACGGCACCGTTTGTCCCTGGTAGCAGGTCGAGTCGTATCGATTTTTTTTCTGCTTTGCCGGATTAGGGTCGGTGCCTGAGCTGCCTGCGCTGGTTTTCGAGTGCATGATGCCGTCAGCGTGTCGAGTGGCCAAAGGGCAATCGCAAATACACGTGGTTCTCCGGATCGGCCGGGGAACCCGGGTGCCTTCGCGCTGCTTACCGCTACGGGAGAGCGAAAAGTGCTATATTTTGTTCATGAAAACAATCGACTATCTCAAGACGGCACTCCAGTCACGTATCGTTATCCTCGACGGTGCGATGGGGACCATGATACAGCGTCATGCGCTGGAAGAAAAGGACTTTCGGGGGGAGCGTTTCGCTGAGCACTCCGATTCCCTCAAAGGGAACAACGATCTGCTCACCCTGACGCGGCCCGATGTCATTGGCGGTATTCACCGTGCATACCTCGATGCCGGTGCGGACATAATCGAGACCAACACGTTCAATTCCAATGCGATTTCCCAGGCCGATTACGGCCTGGAGAGCATCTGCTATGAACTCAACGAGATGGGTGCGAAACTCGCTCGCAAGGCCGCCGATGCTGTCAGCACCACCGACAGGCAGAGGATGGTTGCCGGCGTTCTGGGGCCGACCAACCGCACACTCAGCATGTCTCCTGATGTAAATGACCCAGGGTATCGGGCGGTCACCTTCGATCGACTGGTTGAAGTCTATGCCGAAGCGGTGCGGGGTCTTGCCGATGGGGGGGCTGACTTTCTTCTTGTCGAAACCGTTTTCGACACCTTGAATGCCAAAGCTGCGCTGGTGGCGATTCAGGACCATGCGCAACAAAGCGGCATAAAACTGCCGATCATGATTTCCGGTACGATCACCGACAGCAGCGGACGTACTCTGTCGGGTCAAACGGTCGAGGCCTTCCTGATTTCGCTTTCCCATGCTGACCCGATATCATTCGGGCTCAACTGTTCTCTGGGTGCTTCAGAACTCCGTCGGCATATCGAGGATCTCGCTCGAGCCTGTCCCTTCCCAGTCAGCGTTCACCCCAACGCCGGCCTTCCCAATGAACTTGGGGGATATGACCAGAGCCCGGAGCAGATGGCCGAAATTCTTGAAGGATTTGCCCGTGACGGTCTGGTAAATATTGTCGGAGGGTGCTGCGGTACCACGCCTGAGCATATCAGTGCCATGGCCCGGGCGGTCTCTTCACATGCTCCCCGTCAGGTACCAGCGATTTCCGCCCATACTCGTCTTTCGGGGTTGCAGCCCCTGGAAATTCGTGACGACAGTCTTTTCGTGAATGTGGGAGAGCGAACAAATGTGGCCGGATCCGCCAGGTTCAAGCGGCTGATCGTCGACAAGCAATACGAAGACGCTCTGGAGGTCGCAAGAAACCAGGTCGAAAGCGGCGCTCAGATTATCGATATCAATATGGATGAAGCGATGCTTGACTCGGTCGAAGCCATGGTGACCTTTCTCAACCTCGTTGCTGCTGAACCCGATATCTGTCGCGTGCCGATCATGATTGACTCATCGCAGTGGGAAGTTATCCAAGCCGGGCTGAAGTGCGTGCAGGGCAAATCCATTGTGAATTCCATCAGCCTCAAAGAGGGCGAAGAGCCCTTTCTGGAGCATGCGAAAACGATCCGGCGGTTTGGTGCGGCTGCGGTGATCATGGCTTTCGATGAACATGGGCAGGCCGATACGTTCGAACGCAAAGTAGAGATCTGTGACCGATCCTACAGAGTCCTTACCGAGAAGGCTGGATTTGCGCCCCAGGACATCATTTTCGACCCGAATGTATTCGCAGTGGGTACCGGCGTTGAAGAGCACCGTACCTATGCAGTCGATTTCATCGAGGCGGTCCGGGAGCTTCACCGACGATTTCCGCTCGCTCTGAGCAGTGGCGGTGTCAGTAACGTATCCTTCTCGTTTCGCGGGAATAACCCCGTTCGGGAAGCGATCAATTCGGCATTTCTCTATCATGCCATATCGGCTGGACTGAAAATGGGGATCGTGAATCCGGCACAGCTGACCGTCTATGAAGAAATTGAACCGGCCTTACTTTCTCTGGTCGAGGATATGCTTTTGAACCGAACCGATAACGCTACCGATAATCTTCTGGATGTGGCAGGCTCCTACAGCTCGGGGGGAGGTGGACCCGCGGAATCTGCCGATTCGGCCTGGAGGTCGGCAACGGTGAACGAGCGGCTCGAACATGCACTTGTCAAAGGTGTGACCGAGTTTGTCGAACAGGACGTTCTCGAAGCACTCGAGGACGCACCCGAAGCGCTTGCGGTGATAGAGGGGCCGCTGATGAGCGGCATGAATCACGTAGGCGACCTGTTTGGTTCGGGTAAAATGTTTCTTCCACAGGTAGTCAAGAGCGCCCGTGTGATGAAAAAAGCGGTAGCAGTGCTGCTTCCATACATGGAAACCGGAGCCGATGGCAGCCCTTCGTCCAATCGCGGAACAATCGTTCTTGCCACCGTCAAAGGTGATGTCCACGATATCGGAAAGAATATCGTCGCCGTGGTGCTTCAATGCAACAACTACCGGGTTATAGATCTCGGGGTCATGGTTCCCACGCCCGATATTCTTGCAGCGGTACGGGAGCACAATGCGGACATACTGGGAGTTTCCGGACTGATAACGCCGTCGTTGCACGAAATGGTCGACCTTGCCCGGGAATTGGAGCGGGCACATATGGATATTCCCCTCCTGATTGGAGGAGCGACAACCTCGAAAACCCACGCATCTGTAAAGATTGATCCGGAATATCATGGTTTGGTGCGCCACGTACGCGATGCATCACTGGCAGGAGGTGTATGTGGAAAGCTCATGTCCTCCGAATTGCGTGATGACTTTATCCGTACGACGAAAAATGAATATGCGGAAGCACGGGACCGCTACGAAGAAGGCACGAGCAGTTCGCTGATTACCCTGGAGCAGGCCCGGAAAAACCGGCTGCCGGTTGATTGGCACAAGGAGAAGATCGTTGCTCCCCGACGAAGCGACCTGATTGTGCACAAAGACCTGTCACTGGAGGAGCTTAGTGAGTACATCGACTGGACATTTTTCTTCAGGGCCTGGGAGCTCAACGGCCGATTTCCATCGATTCTCGATGATCCTGCAATGGGTACCGAAGCAAGAAAACTCTATGATGATGCACGGGAATTCCTTGCGCGGATAACAAAGCAGCGGACCTTGACCGCACACGGTGTATGCCGCATGTTCCGGGCGAATTCGGCAGGGGATGATATCAAGGTATTCGATGGCGACGCATCGATCTCCACAATTCATACTCTCCGGCAACAGGCCAACAAGCCGGGTGGCAAACCGAATCTGGCCCTCGCCGATTTCGTCGCTCCGGAAGAAACGGGTATCTCCGATTACGTAGGAGCGTTTGCCGTGACCGCGGGGATCGGGACCAGCGCGCTGGTTGAGTCCTACGAAAAAGCGGGTGATGATTACAGTTCAATTATGGTGAAAGTGCTTGCAGATCGACTTGCCGAAGCCTTTGCAGAGATGCTTCATGAAAAGGTCCGGCGAGAGTACTGGGGCTATGCCCCCGAAGAGCAGCTTTCGTCAAAGGAATTGTTCATGGTAAAATACCGGGGATTCGACCGGCTCCGGGATATCCCGCATGTCCCGACCACAGCGAAAAATTCCCCCTGTTCGAAATGCTCGATGCCACTGCACATACGGGTATCACACTTACCGACAGCGGAGCAATGGCGCCGGGGGCTTCGGTTTGCGGCTATTATTTTGCCAGTCCCCACAGCCAGTATTTTGGGCTTCCTGCACTCAGCAGGGACCAGCTCACCGACTATGCACAACGAAAAGGCTGGAGCGATACCGAGGCGGAAAAATGGCTGGGCCACCTTGTGAAGTAGCTCGGTAAAAATCTCGCTGTGTTGAGCCTGGTATGAAACATGTAATCTACAAAAAACTGGAGTCCTTTTCCCTCGCCATGGATGTTTTTGAGCCACCCGGGACGAGCACTCCTGTTCCGGCCATACTCTTTTTTCATGGCGGTGGGTGGCAAAAGGGCAGCCCCGATCAGTTTCATCCACAATGCCGGTATTTTGCATCCCGTGGATTGGTTGCTATGTCCGTGCAGTATCGGGTGGAAGAAATACATGGAACTGATCCGCGGGAATCTGTTCGCGATGCTAAATCGGCAATCCGATTTCTTCGGACCAACGCCACGGAATTTGGTGTCGATCCATCCCGGATCGTTGCGGGAGGAGGGTCCGCGGGAGCACATGTTGCGGCGGCCGCGGCGATGCTTCGGGCATTCGATGATCCATCCGATGATGTATCGGTGAGTGCTCGCCCTGATTGTCTCGTTCTTTTTAATCCGGTTATCGACAATGGCCCTGGTGGATACGGTCACGAACGTGTCAAGGAATACTGGCGTGATTTCTCTCCTGTGCATAATGTTG